>CAYMGX010000014.1:0-48859 GCA_964390065.1 uncultured Fibrobacter sp.
ATCGGATTTCCCGCACATGATCTGGCCGGCTACGTTGATGGTGATCCGTATACAATTCCGCTCCGGTCAAGCTTGAAGAGCGGTGGTGATTTTACAATCAGAGAGTATCAGAAACTCGCCGCGGATAATTTCATAGGGAATGCAGAATCGCCCGGTGGCAGCGGTGTTGTTGTACTGCCGTGCGGTGCGGGAAAAACAATTGTCGGTATTTACGCAATGACACTACTGCAGCGCCGGACACTGATTCTTGTAACAAATATTACCGCAGCACATCAGTGGCGTCGTGAAATTCTTGACAAAACAGATCTTCACGATGATGAGATCGGAGAGTATTCCGGTGAAATGAAAGAGATTAAACCGGTGACTCTTGCAACGTACCAAATATTGACATACAGAAAAAAGAAAACAGACCCGTTTATTCACTACGAGATTTTCAACAAGGAAAACTGGGGTTTTATCGTCTATGACGAGGTACATCTGCTGCCAGCCCCTGTGTTTAAATTTACTGCAGAGCTTCAGGCACGTCGCCGCCTTGGTTTGACCGCTACGCTTATCCGTGAGGACGGACATGAGCAGGATGTGTTTACGCTTATCGGTCCAAAGAAATTTGATGTCCCCTGGAAGGATCTGGAACGTCAGGGGTGGATTGCGACGGCACGCTGTGTTGAGATCCGCGTTGATCTGCCGCAGTCGGAGAAAATGCGATATCTTACCTTGTCACCAAAATTACAGATACGTCTGGCATATGAAAACCCGTGTAAAGTGAATGTTGTCAAGGAACTGATTGAAAAACATCAGGGTGATCAGATACTTGTTATTGGCCAATATATTTCGCAGCTCGAACATTTTTCAAGTGAATGCAATGCGCCGTTAATCACCGGTTCAACACCGAATAAACGCAGGGATGAACTGTACAATGCGTTCAGGACTGGTGAAATAAAGCTGCTGATCCTTTCCAAAGTGGGAAATTTTGCGATTGACTTACCTGATGCGAATGTGGCGATTCAGATCAGTGGATCATACGGGTCCCGGCAGGAGGAAGCGCAGCGTCTTGGACGAATACTGCGGCCGAAAAAGAACAATGAACAGGCGGTATTTTACTCTGTTGTCACAAGGGAAACAAAAGAACTCGATTTCGCAATGAATCGTCAGTTGTTTCTGACCGAGCAGGGATACTCATACGAGATCTGTTATAGTGAATAAAAAAGGGATGGTCGGTGTGATCATCCCTTTGGTTATGATCCTGTAGTGTCAATCAATGAGATGTGCCCGGTTTTCATTGAATAATAAAACGCTGTGTTTAAATTCCTGGTGTAATAATGTACCGGTTACTGCGAAGTCCTGAAATGTCAATTGTCCGGTTATTGCTTACAGAATAAGTGTTTACAAGTGATCCATCAAGACGAAAGATCCGGATACCACTCTTTTGCTTTGCATCAACAAGTAGTTTTTTCTTGTAAATGGACAAGCTTTTGCTCTCTGACGTAGTGTTTACAACATGAGTACCACCAGAGGGTTGTGCTGATGGTACCTGTCTGATCAGTTTTACGGTAGTTGTGCCCGTGTTGATCGTTACTCCAGTGTCAGGACTGCGATATTCAACCGCCGGACTTACTGAGTAGTCAAAGAGTGAGAAAGAATGAATCCTGCCTCTTCCGCCTATTGATTCAATGGTGACAAAGAATGCAGCAGATTTTGCAGCTGTAGCTGTCGCATACTCACTGATATCCAGCGCTGTTTCAATTGGTGCCGTGGTGATACCCTGCACTGGATATGCACCTCCCGAATAATTAAAAGCAGCTCCGAATGTTTTTGATATTGACGGTTTTGTTACAGGCACTGTTGTTGAGTAACCGGCTTTGAGGCGCAGGTTCTCGCGTGAATCATGGGAAAAAATAACTTTACTGACAAGCAATGGTTTACTGAGTGGCTGCGAATCAACATAGATACCGATAAGCTGATTACTGAATATGCCACCCGTTGTCTCGGAATCTGCAAGTACCTTATACATTACATAGGCACGTCCGTTGTCGGCCCACCGGTTTCCCCAGGTGTTAACCATTATCACTCCACCGACCTCCCAGTCACGTACATCAATAACTCCATCACTGTTGATATCGATTGTGTTTGTATATAATCCGTCTTTGTTATAGTCATAGCGGATACTGTCGTTGAAACCAATAATAGTCATTGCATGACCACCGCTTGTGCCGAATGCGGTGATAACTTTTTTGCCTGCGTCCGGAGTTCCTGGTGGCAGACTGACAATTTTCTGGCCGTCAGCATAAGCACTCAGTATCAGTAAACCACCCTGAGATGCACCGGTGGCGTGATCATAGAGCCACTGTTTTGTTTTGTCAATATCCGACTGTGTACGTATATAAATCGCAAAGTAATTTTTAATTTTGTTGGTTAATCCATTGTAATAGGTGTTATAACCGCTTATCCACTGTGTAAATTTACCAAGCCCGAATCCACCATAGTCTGCTACGTTGGGGATCCCTGTTGCCTTGACAATATTCCAACCATGAACAGTTGTGGAACCCATCAGGCTGTCGCCTTCATTGAGGAAATTATAGGTAAAGTCGTAGGGGTACTGATTTGCTGCTACTTGTGATGAAAGCCCGCGGGCGTAGTTGATCTCATACGTAAAGACATAACCGATGCCGCTTGCCTGAGCACAACTTGCTCCACGCTGGTTAATAATTGGCCTGAATGACTCATAACGGGAATTGTCAACTTTTGATGGCATTATGGATGCTGTTTTTCCAAGTCTTGCCGGAGGATTGAATCGGTCGGCTTCCTGGAGTGACTGTGCCCAGTTGTTTATAGTAATTCCTTCAGGGTAATGTTGTGAAAAAGCATTGATTATCAGTGAAATGCCAAGTAATGACGCAGTCGGGATGCATATATGTAGTTGGTTTTTATTCAGCATAATGTACCTGCAAATGGTTAAAACAAGACCTCTTTTTTATTATATAGCATTTAAACAGTTAAGTAAATATATAAATGCGCTTAAATAAAAGAAGAAAGCACGCCACTTCAAGGATTAACCTTAATAATAAGTATTTAAAATGGTTATGGTTTCACAAAGGCAGGTTGAACAATCACGCTCGTGAAACCGGGTATTCCCGACTATTTGTCAGCGTTGATCATCTCAATACTATAACCGGCCGACCGCCCAAAGTACTGAGCGATCAAATAGTTTCCAGCCGTCTTCATTCAAATATTGGAGAGAACCATTAGTGTCAACAAAAAAGCCAACTCTTCGTGCAGGTGCTGCCAGCGAATGCATCATCTCACCCATCTCAAAACAAAAGAATACCGGTTGAAATGAGGTTACTGATCCGCTTGTGGCTAGAACTGATGATGACTTAACATTGCCAAAGTTTACTGTTTTATCGATAGTAAAGACTGTTACAAAACCATCATAGCCAGTAGTTATCGGATGTTTTGTATTATATATATAGAGCGAACTTTTATACGAAATATCTCCATAGTCTGAATCCCCGTCATCGTCTGTAAATCCAAGACCGTTGAAAAAAGCATGTTTACAATCAATAATCGGAACTGTCAACGTCCGTAACAGTGTGTCGAAGTTTTTACTGTCTGCTGATGGAGCGATAAAGATCAGATCTATGGCTGAAAGACTGATATCTCTTAAATTCAAACCGTCACTTGTCATTGTATCAAAACCAAGATTCTCAAACTGACGATAAAGCAACCGGTTTCCGGAATCATTCGGATTTTTAAGAATCAGCAGAACGGTGAACAGGTTGATAGCAGGCATGCTGTCTGTATTAATACTGTCTTTTACCGTTACAACAGAGTATTCTGTTTTTCTATTTGTATAGCAAAGTGGTGTGGTAGTACCTGGCAGATTTATGAAGGTCAATGTATCGCGTGCGTCTGCTTTTATCAGCGTTCCTTTAAAAAAGAATGTCGAACTGTCATCAATAATCCGTTTATTCGGGTATAGTGTGACACGGTGACCATCCTTTAATTGATCCGTACCAATGGTATACTTTTTCTTTTCTGTCAGGCTTACATCTTTACGAATATAGACTTTGGATGAACTTTCGGATATCGCAATTATATTGTAGTTACCTGCAACTGTATTTGCCACGGAATAATTGCCTGATATATCGGTAGTATCAAATGCATTTGATGGCAATGCACTATCGGTAACAGGATTGTACTCTGATGGTATAAGCGAAACGATGGTGCGGACTGCTGGTTTGTTATTTTCATCAACAATGGTCCCGTTTACAACCGCATAGACATCCCGGGTGGATGTATCTGTGCCGGTGCCGGTAAGATTTGTTGTACAGGAAATGTACATGGAGATCAGAATCAACACTATCGATGGTAATGAAAAACTATGTCTGTGCATTATTTACCCTCTTTCATCACCTTGCGTCCGGGTTGAGATAGTAAAAAAGACTGGAAATTAACCTGAACCGCAACTTCCGGATTACTATCTGCTTTTGCTTTTTCCATTACCCTGTCTTTTAATTCAGCTATCATTATATCAATTTCACGACGGGTGGCCTCACTTACACTAACGGTAAGCGTTGCAAAAGTCTGCTCCTCAAATTGATTTGAATAGGCCTCACTGCCAAGTTGATGCATCTGGCGGTGAAACTGACGAAGCGCGACAGCCTTGGATTCATTGCTGCACTTAAAGAACTTTCTATTGAAAATCCACTCCTTTTTTTTGTTATCCCATGCAATGAAATTTAATTTTTGAAGGGTATTGAGCGCTTTTCGCGCCTGAACAGCACTTATCTGCGGATTGAATAATTTCGCAAGGATTCGGTGATCATTTTCGTTTTTATAAATATCAAGTATAGAAACCATGGCCGGGATATACCAATGTTGAAAATAATCGTAGATTTCATTCTCCAGCTGGATCGTTTC
This sequence comes from uncultured Fibrobacter sp., assembly GCA_964390065.1. Lineage (GTDB taxonomy): Bacteria > Fibrobacterota > Chitinivibrionia > Chitinivibrionales > Chitinispirillaceae > JAAZBG01. The sequence continues at coordinate 4,921 of CAYMGX010000014.1, forward strand.
AAGAGTTGGTGCAAGTTTTGTTATTTTTTCGAACAGCACCTTTTTTTCATCAATGGATTTGGACTGATTAAATGAAACTAATGTTTTAAAATAAACTGATTCTTTTTCAGTGAAATTGCAGATTTTTTCATATGCAGGTATAAACCGTTTTGTGAGTTTTCTTCCATTGATAATATCAATGTAATGGGAGCGACTGTTTAAACCGAAGTCATTAACAAGTGTCTGAAAACTGAAATGAGGATTTGTGTGTCTCAAAAATGCCAGATAATCATTAAGAAATTTTCTGAAGTCAAAATGCTGAAAAATATCTGGTCTTTGAATTTTTAATCCCATATTCCATATAATATAAGAGCTTTATTATAAATTAGCAAAAATTTCAGAACAGATTGTTGAGATATCTGACGATGCGGAATAATGCATTAAAAAGTGTTGGTATGTTGTTATTGATCTGTTTTTTTTCTAAAAAAACGAACCGCTTCCTCAACAAGAGTCATATCAACACATGTGTTGAGGCAGGGACCATTTGGGCGGTCGTTGATGACACCGTATACCGGAACCGGATGGACATCCTGAATTCCGAGTGTGAGGTCTCTTTCGCAGGCAACGGCAATAATACCATTTGGTTTGAATGTACCAACCCGTCGACGTGCTAATGTGCCTCCGTTTACTACTTCGATGTGAAGTCCATATTTATCACCAAGTTCAACCAGACCTCCAACGGCACATTTTCCGCAGCGAAGGCAATTGTTGATGTCATTGGTTATTTTCCTGTTGCATATATCAATTTGAAGGCAGTGCGGCAATAACACAAGAATTCTGTCACCTTTGATCCGGCGTGATTGTGCGATTGTTAACGAATTGTTTACTTTTACAAAAGATGTACGCAAACGGTTTCTGTTTACTCTGAACAACTGCCCGATAACTATTGCAATTGGAAATAATAACTTAACGGTTATGGATCGTCTTCCATGGGGATAGAGCAGATCTGTTCCTGTTAGTGATGTGATGGTTATTAGCAGTAAACCACCGACAAGTATACCGTAAAACAGTAAAAAAACAATACCCACGGTAGAATCAAGCCAGGGGTGAATTTGAAGAAGCCGGGGATGAACCAGGTAATATATCACCCCCTCTATAATTCCGGCAATTGCAACACTGGCCCAGCAAAATGCAAGAAATGGAAATTTTGTCCATGCATTTCGCCACGCACTTGTTTCTTTTAAATCCACCTGAACAGGTGCGGTCTGTGTTGCTGAGTTCTCCATATTGCCTGATTATACCTTTTCTACTGATGTTACTTCTGGGATGCGCGATTTCAACAAACGCTCAACACCCATTTTAAGTGTCATCGCTGCGCCGGGACATCCATGACATGCACCCTGAAGACGAACTTTCACAACTCCATCAGCAGTAACATCAACAAGTTCAATATCACCACCATCAGCCTGAAGATTTGGTCTGATCTCCTGTATCACCGCTTCAACTTTGTCTCTCATAGTAAAATCCTTTCATATACTATTGTATTACACAAAAAGTTAAAAATAAATTCCTTTATCAATGTATTCAATTAAAAAACTACATATCACTGTTAAATCACAGAGTAATATACAATATATACTCACCAAATATTATAAATATGGTGAATAATATCTGCCGGATTTCCATACCGGTAAAGAAATATGTTCGATATTGAAAAAACTGCTAAAGCTATCCGTGTTTCGGCCGATATATATCTTAGGGTGTGATGTATTAAGAAAAGAAAGATCAGAAGATAAAAAAAAGAGATGATGCCGGCAAGCATCAATCTCTCAGAATCAGTAAGGTAGGAGAATAAAAACGGCAAATCCTTACATTACTATGTATCGGTAATGTGCAGAAATACTTTAGAAGATATTTTTATTATTTATGTTTATTTATGATTTGCTGACAGGAAGAATAAATGAAGCCGTGAAAAGGTAATAATGATAGCAGGGTAGGGAACTATGAAAGTCCAGGGATTCGGACAAGTACTTCATCAGGTAAATGCAAAGCAGAATTTGCAGCCGAAATCTAAAATGGTATCATCTGCAAAGGCTGCAGCGAGCCCGGACAGCTTCGTTCAATCCGCATCATCAGATGATCGGGAGTTATTTCTGCAGGCAATTAAGAACAGGATAAAATCAGGTTTTTATTCATCCGCTGCTGTTGCAGAAGATCTAAGTCATGGATTTGCAAAAATACTTGACGAAAGTGTGTAGCACAACTGCAACTACCAATATTGAGATTCCTCGTTACATATAATTGTTGACAATTGCATTCCAGGTATCATTGTCGTTCCGTAATGAAATTTCACTCAGAACAGTGTTGTGGTAGCAGCTGGTATTGAATTAATTTCATGAGAATGTCCCGATTTATTGATTATGTACTTAATTTCCAATGGGATTTTCGGGATAATAGTTCTTGACTACACAATATCCTCCTATATATACTAATGTCTGTTTATGACTGCATCCGGTATGTCATTGTGTTGCATGGTTGATATAACGTGAAATTCACATCAGGAGATTCTATGAACGACAGAGTATTCATTTATAGTATTGCACTTTTTGCCTTGCTTATCGTATGCACAAAAAACGAAAGTGTCTCATACTTTAAAGTGGATGAGATAAAGGGTGATGCGACAATAGTTCGAAGGGGAGAAAGTAAATCTGCTGATCCTGATATGAGTCTTAGGGTACGTGATGCCATTGTTGTCGGTGATAATAGTGCCGTTACTGTTAGGTTGGATGATGGAAGCAGTTTATACATCGGTGCTAACACGTCAATTCGAATTGCCGGGGTTCGTCAAAATAATGATGATAATAAAAAGGTCTGTGCAGTTACTCTTGATTATGGTGATATGTATGTGACAAAAGATAGTAATGATTCCTGTTCTGTCGAGATCGGCAGTGAGAATGGGGTTGTAACAATGAGGTCCGGTGACGCAGAAATTACATTTGTAAAAGGACAGTCGCAGTTGTCTGTTTCAGTATTTAACGATTCTGCAAATGTATCAATTGCCGGGGGTTCAATAACTGTTCCCGCATGCACTAATCAAAGCTTTACATCTGGAATACAGGGACAACTGGAACCGATTGCTGAAAGTCAACTTGTCGAACTGAAACAGTGGGTTCCGGCGGCAATTGTTGATGCAGCATGCAGGAAATCGGGATGCACTGCAACCGAACCGATTGTTGAACATCGTCCTCCAGTATGGGTAAGATCGCCCAAAGAAGTATGTGCATACGGCTATGTATTTACAGATATAGTCAAGGCTGTGGATCCGGAACAAGGCAACATCACCTATAGATTGATAAAGGGGCCTGCCGGCATGACAATCGGAGCTCAGGATGGTGTGATCAGTTTTATTCCCAGAGCTGTAGGTTTATATGAAATTACGATTGAAGCAATAGACCCAGACTCAATGAAGACTTCGATGACTTATACTCTGAAAGTTATTGAGGAACTTGGGGTATTGCTCAGTATTAAAAACATAATTCCTGTCAATCAACCAGTGACAATTAGTGCATCACCGGTAAGGGGTGTAAAAATAAAAGGACCATTCAAATATCGTTTTGATTGTGATGGAGACGGGGTATTTGAGACGCCATCGAAAGGGTATGGAGATTTATCAAAAATTTCATACCAGTATTCGAAAGAGGGTAATTATAAAGTCGCGGTTGAAATTATGAATGCTGCAGGTATGACTGCTACTGCAACCAAAACCATTACTGTGCACGCTCCTCCGCGCGCTGTTTTGCGAATAACTCCATCATTTGGAACAACCGGGTCCGATTTTCTTTTTGATGCAACCGGAAGTTCAGATAGTCATGGTAACAGCGACTCTATTGTCGTCAGGTTCGATGTTAATGGTGATGGGAAATGGGATATACCATCAGAGACCGGCTTTTTAAAAGAAAAGAAAGTCGCCTGGTCCTGGCTGGAATCCGGAAAGTACAAGGTAATTCTTGAGGCGATGAATCAGTATGGGTTAGCGGATACAACCCGTGCCGAAGTTACTGTCAGCAGCAGCTGGGTAATCGATTCGGTTACTGCATTTGATACTGTACATGTCGGTGATGCAGTGCTGTTTACCAGTTATGTCAGCCAGAATGAAAACCCTATTGTAAAGTACGAATGGAGTATGGATGGAGATACCGTTTTTGAAATGAATTCGGAGACCAATTCGATTAAATATGCGTTTAGTAAATCAGGGCAACACACGGTATATTCTAAAGTAACCGATAGTAAGGAACAATCAGCAGTCAGTTTCAGGAATATACACGCTATTAATGCATCAGCAGAACTGAGTGCCGGCGGGACATATAATGTACGTATCAATGAATCTGTTACATTGAAAGGTACTGCTAAAGATAAGGATAGCAGGATTGTGTCATATGGGTGGGATATTGACGGTGATGGAACAATTGATACAGTCTCAACAACATCACCATCATTGGTCTATAAATTTACAAAATCAGGTAAAAATGTAGTCTATTTTGTGGTTAAAACCGATGATGGTGCTGAATGGAAGGATAGTGCTATCGTTAATGTTACCAACAAAAAACCGATTGCGGTGGCTGGAGACGATGTTATTAGCAAGAGGGGCAGGAAGATAAAACTCAACGGGTTTGGTAAGGATGAAGATCAGAATATTATAAAATATGAATGGGATTTTAATGGCGATGGGACGTTTGAATTTTCTTCTGAGGTATCAGGTCATACAACACATGTTTTTGATACGTTCTCATTAGCGGTTTTAAAAGTCACCGATTCGGATGGTGAATCGGGGTTTGACACAGTGAAAATAGTTATATGCCTTGACAATATGGTACTTAATGAGACGAAGAAGTTTTGCATTGATAAGTATGAATATCCCAATAAACGGGGAAGTGTGCCTGAAGTGGATATATCGTTTGAAGATGCAAAGAAGCTCTGTGCGGATCAGGGAAAACGCCTGTGCAGCGCAGAGGAATGGGTAGCGGCGTGTAAAGAAGGTAAAGATCGTTATCCGTATGGACGTGGTTATGAGCAAGACAGGTGTAATACGATAGGGAACGTCTATGTAAAAAATAAGCTCGCACCTTCAGGCGAGTTTTCTAAATGTGCAGGTGCTTTGGGAACTGTTGATATGAGTGGAAATGCTGCTGAGTGGGTTGATGCCGGTAATCCATATGTGTATGGCGGTTCCTATCAAAATGGAAAAGATGACACAAAATGTGAATCAAAAGTACAACTTGAAAGGGGCAGGAAGTATTTTTATGTCGGTTTCAGATGTTGCAAATAATAATAAAGAATGTAGCTGACTATTGTCGTGATAAAAACCGGTGGTGGATACCGCTAATCGCCGGCTTGTTTTTTTCATTGTCTCTTCCTCCATTCAACCATGAGTTTCATTGGATTTTTTCCTTATTTCCGCTACTGACATTTGTGGTTCTTGTACCGCTCATGTTTTTCGCTCTGGAAAAATCACTTAAGAAGGCATTGCTTTTTACCTTCTTATATTCGTTTTCTGCTGCACTTGGACAATTGTACTGGATCGGGTTTGTCACTGCCGAGGGGTTGTGGCATCTTATTCTCATTGGGGTAGTGTTAATTTCGATATATATCAGCTTGATCTTTCTGGCTGCGGGGCTGCTTTTTCGGGTAATTTATAAAAATGCCGGCCGTTTTTATATGCTGCTTTTTCCTGCGATATGGGTAAGTATTGATTTTCTCCGGTCAATTGGTGAAATTCCGTTTCCCTGGTCATTTCTTGGGTACTCATTTGCACCAATTCTTTCATTTGCACAGGTGGCATCAATAACGGGTGTCTGGGGGTTGACATTTATTGCGGTTGGAATGAATGTCCTGATTTTTGATCTTTTAATCTGTTATTATCGTAACGAAAGTCAGATGCAGAAATGGATACATCTTGCAATAGGTTTTATCTGCATACTTGCAATCAGCCTTTGGGGATATACACGAATTCGAAAGCCGCTTACCGGTGAAACAAAAAAAATCGCAGTTTTACAAACAAATATCGATCAGCTTCATTGGGGTAATAATTCGCTTGATACAGCCTTTACGATAACAGAGAAGATGGTTAAAGATGCTGCCTCACAAAATGTCGATTTAATTGTCGGGCCGGAAAGTGCGCTTCTATGCTTTCTTGAACGCAAGACCGAACATAGGACCAGGGTACAGGGATGGGTTGATTCGATCAATAAGCCGCTGATGCTTGGGGGGCTTCACTGGGATAGAGCACCAGAGGGCGCTGCATATGAATATTATATATACAATTCGGCATTTTTTGTTAAACCGTCCCAACCGATAGCACATTATAACAAACAAAAACTGGTGCCGTTCAGTGAGAGAATGCCGTTTGAAAATTTCATTCCTATTTTATCCAGGGTTAATCTTGGTGAAGCGGATTTTATGAGCGGCAGTGATCCTGTTGTCTTTGAAACAGATGGTATGAGAGTTGCACCATTTATCTGCTATGAAGTAATCTTCCCGTCATTTGTTCAGGAACGGTTAAAAAAGAATGCAAATGTAATAGTAACAATTACCAATGATGGCTGGTTTGGAAAGACGAGTGGACCATATCAACATGCTGCCATGGCACGTATACGTGCTATTGAGAACCGCATTTCCATTGTTCGTTGTGCAAACAGTGGTATAAGTATGTTCATTGATGGTTACGGCAGAGTCTCCAATACTACCGGACTTTATACACGGACGGCAATTTATGGAGATGTTCTTTTACGAAATGCGGACTCGTTTTATGCAAAATATGGCGACTGGTTCCTGATTCTGTGCATGTTGATTGCTTCATCGGGCCTGGCCATAATTATTACAATTTCAATTTTCAAAAAAGTAAAAATACCGAAAGGGATACCAAAAGGCATATAGAATGATATCGTTTACTAAAAGAGCAGCAGTATCTCTTCTTATGGTAATGCTTATACACGTTATATCTTTTGCAAAGCAAAATGAGTTTACCATATTTACCGGTGGCATTTATCAGATTCCCTATAATCAAAGTGATGAATGGGACGCGTTTCCATGCGTAACTCTTGGAATGGCTTTTCCAACCGGACATGATGCGACAAAAATCAGTTTTTCTGCCAGTTATGGTGAAATGAAATCAACTGTTTTAAATGTAAACAATCCCTCTATGCAGCTTGAAATTGGATTGAACTACAGGATTCCGTTTACCTATAAGGCATTATCAATCGATATCTATGCTGCTCTTTGTGACTGGGCGGTAAAACTTGTCGGGTATGGTACAAAACTTGAGAAATTTTCACTGATTGCATCATGGGAAAATGAGTTTGGTGTAGTAGCAGGAATTATACCTTCGATAGCATTGCCGAAAAATTTCTCTTTAATCCTGTCCTGCAAAGCTGGTGTTATACTGTCATCACCGGAAAACTTTATCAGTACATCAGGTGGATTAAGTATCGGGTATACACTGAGATCGGAAAAAAATGAGTAACTTTCGTAAAGGCGCTTTAGTAATTTTTTGTCTGGTGGCGGTTTGTTATGCAGCTATAACATCCGGAAATAATACTGTAATCATGCTTGATGCAGCCAATTACAGGTTATTTAATTTTGATGTAACTCAAAAAACAGAATACGATTTTACCCAGTCAGGTACTTCATTGACAGATACTGTATTGACATCACTTGATTCAGATTCATCAAGCCTTATACGAATGTCACCCTGGGGTCATCTGGCAAGTGAATCGGGTGAACCGCTGTTTATCCGTTTTAAAGAGAATGCAGTCAATAAAGAGCATATAACCGATGCCGGCTGTGAAGTACATGCATTTAATAACACGCTTCAAATAAAAGGCGGATATCTTCATCTCGGGAGTTACTCTGACCGTCTTGAAGCAGCGTTTGCTGCATTGTCAGGTAAATACGGCATTCCGGTAACCTTTACTAATCTTGGTGAATATGCAATCAGTGAGTACTATTATGGTTTATGGAAATACTCAAAGTCCGGTGTTACTATGCGGGGCTATGGCCGGATGTATGGCAACTGGATTTCGTTGCCGGTAAATTATGATCCTGTCTACATTTCAGGATACAGATATAATCAGACTGTATCCATTGCTCAACCGTTAGATACACTTGTAATTAATGTTGATGTTGACATGCGTGAAGAGTATCCGGATCATGCAACTAAACGTGAAAATAATGTACTTGATATGAGCACTGTCTGGTCTCATCGGCTGGCAGATAATGTAACCGGTGTAATCACTGTTAATAAAAACACCACCCGATCACCGGAATATTCAATTAAAGGAGATCTTTACAGCAGTATTTCAGAGCAATGGTTTATAAAGGCCGGTGCCGGATTTTATTCCAATATTGAGCCGGTATATAACGGATCTTTGACATGGTTCCCATATTCAAATATGTCAATTGAAGGTGCTGTCGCATATGATTATACACCATCATATAAACCTTTTGTCTACACAAGTTTTTCAAACCGTACCTCAATACTTGACATCAGGAGTGTTCGTAGTTCACAGGCATTTCTGAAAGCATCGGTCGACACGCTCTTTAAGCTGCCGCTTGATATACAAGGCTGGGTTAATGTACAGTATGGATATCCTGAGTATGCTGTCAATAACGGAATAAAGCAGTATGTTATTCTTCGGGAAAACAAATCATTTTCAACTATTGCGGGCGCGCGTATTAATGGCACTTTCAAGGTATCGAAGGTTCCGTTCGAAATTTCTCCCTGGATTCAGATGAATAAGGAATTTAAGGGTGTGCTGGCTGAAAATATACCATTTGAATCCGGGCTTAAAATAAGGTATCTATCAGGCAAAGGTATTCAAAATGTTTATGGTGCATCTCTTACTTACAGGCGCCCGTATTCGGTACACCTTGTTGATGATGGCATAGATGTAGATAGGGTGTCACCGGAATTACTTTTTCTGAACTTTCATGTACGTGTACCATTTATCTCTCCGATACTAAATAATCATTTGAAACCATCAATTGATTTTGAATTTGGCCCCTGGCATCTGATAAATGGTAAAAGGGTACAATTTCATCCATATGGAAATATTGCAGGACCGGCTGTCTCTGTGAAAGCAGTACTCAACGTCCTATAATGGACACACTACGAATGTACTACTGACAAATGGTACTGTCGATTACTGAAAATTACTCTGCCCGGGTATTTTGTGCGGATAGTATGCAGATAACGGATTAATGGATATTTCAACCAGCTATCAGTCTAACCTTCCAATCTTTCTTAAACGGGAAGAGATAATCCGTTCTATAATCGATAATCAGGTAATAATTGTGGCCGGAGAAACCGGATCAGGTAAAACAACACAATTACCATTATTTTGTATGGACGCTCTGGGAGTCTCCGGAAAGATAATCTGCACGCAGCCGCGCCGTATTGCAGCTATATCACTTGCAAACTATTGTCAGGGACAATTACAATCGCATTCAAATGATAGTGTCGGATACAAAGTGCGTTTTAAGACAAATTGCACTGATGATACAAAAGTAATTTTCGCCACAGATGGAATTCTGTTAAGTGAAATTCTTGATGATCCAATGTTGTTACGCTATAGCGTAATAATCATCGATGAAGCCCATGAACGCTCGGTGAATATTGATTTTCTGCTGGGCTATCTCCGTCAAATTTTACCTAAACGTAAAGATCTGAAACTGATAATTTCATCTGCTACTATAGATCTGAAACTATTTTCCAGATCCTTTAACAATGCTCAGATTATCCTCGTTTCTGGAAGACAGTATCCTGTTTCAATTGTTTACAAGCCAGTAATAGAACTCTGGAAAGGCGAATCAATGGATTCGTATATTGATGGGGCAGTGGCGGTGATCAGGGAGATTCTCGCGGCCGATGACACCGGAGATATACTTGTGTTTCTTCCATCAGTTGGAGATATAACAGAACTATGCAGAAGGCTTGAACCTGCAGTTGTTAATAAAGCCCGGCTTATTCCTCTTCATAGCAGACTGCATGTCGGGCAACAACAGAGTATATTTAAAAAATCCGACAGACGCAAAATTGTTGTTGCAACAAATATAGCAGAAACATCAATTACCGTACCCGGAATAAAGTTTGTTATTGATAGCGGATTAGTCCGGATGTCACGATATGATGCACTTTCCCGATTGACACGAATGCCTATTGAAAAAGTGTCGAAAGCATCAGCTGATCAACGTGCAGGACGATGTGGACGTTTACAGGATGGAGTTTGCTACCGGCTCTATTCTGAAGCAGATTACAACTCCCGGAAAATGTTTACAACACCAGAAATACAACGTGCGAATCTGGCTGCGGTTGTATTGAAAATGAGCTATAACGGGCTTGGTGATGCTGAAAAATTTCCATTTCTTCAACGACCATCAATTCAGGCTATCCGGAGTGCTGCCAGGCAGCTTATGGAACTTGGTGCAATTAATCGTAAGGGCTCAATTACACTATCCGGAAAAGAGATGGCCCGTTTACCTCTGGATCCACCTCTTGCTAAAATGCTGATTTACGCAAAGGATATTGATGCCGCAAGGGAGATTATGGTAATTGTATCCGGACTTGCAATCGATAATCCGTTTATTGAAAAAAATGAATTGGAACGAAAACAACGAAAGGTTCATCAACGGTACGAATCTGATTATTTGCGTTTGCTTGATACGTGGATTTCCTGCCGGCGGGCAATATATAAAAATGGATATTCTTCTCAGGCCTTGTTTGAATATTGCAAAGAGTCCGGACTGTCTCCAGTAAAAATGACCGAGTGGTTTGATACCTGGTATCAGATCAGAAGAATATGCAGGACGATCAAAGGATTTAACAAAATACGAAAATGTAAAGCTACGTATGAATCAATTCATAAAAGTCTGCTTGCGGGTTTTTTCTCAGGCATTGCGCATACAACTGGTAATGGTGTTTATGAGGGTATTCATGTTGACGATATACGAATATGGCCATCATCAGTGCTATCCGGACGTTCCCCTGACTGGGTATTGTTTCATGAAATTATCGAGACGACCAGAGTTTTTGGACGTACAGCAGCAGTTATACGGCCGGATTGGGTCGAGTCCCTTTTTCGAAACCGCTGCAATTATTCGATTCAGGATGTCTGGTATGACAGTGAATCAGGAGTTGTCAAAGCCCGGGAAGAGGTATCATTCAAAGGATTGCTCCTGTTGAAAAACAGGCATATTGATCTTGAAAAAAAAGATCCTGAACGGGCGCATGAAATTTTCATCCGTGATGCACTTGTAAAAGGAGTACCTGGAGGAAACTTTAGATTTGTAAATCATAATGATGAAATAAAGAGCCAGATACACCGATTGTATAATAAAGTGCGCATGAATATATATCTTGGAGACTGGGTCCTGGAGGAGTTCTACTGTGAGCGATTACCGCAGGTAAAGAGTCGGCGTGATCTTGCGGCTGCAATAAAGGATAGTGAAAATGACTCATTTCTTTTTGTAAATATTGACAATCTTGTTGCAACGGAGTTGCTGAAGGATCAGACCCTGTATCCGGATTACATTGAGGTTTGCGGGCAGCGATGTGCAGTAGAGTATCTGTTCAGTCCGGGAGATGAATGTGATGGTTGCCTGATAATTGTTCATGAACAACTTCATTCGATTGTACCTTCATATTACTGGCAGTGGATGTTACCGGTATTCTGGAAAGACCGTGTGAGGCTTCTGTTGCAGCACTTTTCTGCACAGATACGGGAAGTTGGCTTTACAATAGAACATATTGCTGATACATTTTGCCGATCCGTGGTAATTGTCAAAATGGGTTTTATTGATGCGTTGTGTCAATATTTAAGAGAAACCTGTAACCTGTTTTTTGCCATTACTGATGAACAGGCTGGATATATTCCCGCATATCTGTGGCCACGTATTCAGGTTGTGCGGGATGATACAACTAATGTTAAAACATTCCGAGCGGATTTTGCCCATACATCCGAATCGCAGCCACCGCTGGTTATGAAAAAGGAAGTATACGGCAATCTTGATGTATTTAACCATAGTCAGGCGAAATTTACAATGTGGAGTGACGGATTGTTGAATGCAGTACCTGCCGGTAGTAGTACTCAGCCTGTCTGCTTTGCATGTTATCCGGCGTTGCATTGTGACAATGATTTGATCTGTGTGGATCTCTTTACTGATTTTAAAAGGGCAGACAGAGCCCATTGCTATGCTTTACAAAAGATGATTGAGATCAGATCAGAGGAACTGCTGCAATGGGAAGTTGAAACGTTACATATTGAAAATGAAGTAAAAGCAAAGATACGGACTATATACACTAATCTTGACATCAATGAATTTATCAAAAAAATTATTATTGCTCAGTTTCTGGAATTGCCATCAGTATATCCGGCAGATCAGGATACATTCAATAGGATTGTTGACGGAAAAAAACATACACTTGGTGAAATCGTCCTGACTACAATCAATAAAATTGTTTTTTTTACCGATGCAGTAAACAAAACGTTAACGATGCTGCATAAGAAAAAAACAAAGCATGCGAAAACATATTTGTGTGATTTTCATAACATACTTAAAAAAGATCTTGAATTGTACAAAAAAGAATTAATTAAGGAATCCGGATATACTCGTTACCGGATGAGTATACCTGATATTGCCGGTACATTTCCATCCAGAATTGAGTTTGCATATAATGATCCGCAGCAGTACCTTAAAGTAATGAAAGAACATGCATTCTATCGTAACTATCTTTTAAAAATGACCGAACAGAATGTTGTGTTGACACATAATGAAATGCTGGCGGTTGATAAATGTCGGGTAACACTGGAAAACTATTTGATTTGTCAGTTTGAACTGGTGTCAAATGCTTCTCAAAGAATAAAAAACGAAATCATTTCCCGTCACGATATTCAGGAGTTGTTTGACACTATTTATAATGAGATAACAGGATGCTGGCGTTGAATCCTGAGGCGACTGCCCTGCGACAAATTCGTGCCGTAAAAATGAATTAGTACATAAATGTTCTGCTTTCTTACTTCTGAACGATACACCGATTATTTGCATTGTTATCTGTTGAACAAAAATTAAAAAATAAAATTCAGATATATGACCGATTCGTCCCGGTAAAATATGGCTGGTATGGAACTCAGCATTGAATTCGCTGCCCGCCAACCGATAGTATTGTATATAAAATCAAAAGCTTGCCCGTGAATTTGTCCGATTGAATCACCTGGTGGCCTGTCACAGGCATTGTTATGTAAGAATCAGTATCGATCAGTCGATAGGGATGTGGTTATGAATCCAACTGAAATTCAGTGAATCTGAACAATACCGTGTCATGAAGTTGCTTGGTAATCAATCTGGTACAATCGTTGCATGGTGGATTGAAACAATAGTGTTAGAAAAAAATGTAATCATTACAATAATGTTCCGAAGGAGAAGAATAATGGTTGATGAAATTCAAGGAATGAGATTCAGTGCGGATGCTTTATTTCTGATGATTGGTGCGGTGATGATCTTTTCGATGCATGCGGGTTTTGCATTTCTTGAAGCAGGTACGGTACGGGTAAAAAACCAGATAAATGCATTTGTAAAAATACTGACAGATTGGTCGGTTTCGACGATTATTTATTTTTGTATAGGATTTCCGATAGCATATGGAATTAACTTTTTTGCCGGAGCAGATACTATTGTCAATATGATAAATGGCAATCCTGTTGATGGTGCAAGGGGATTTGATCTTCTTCACTGCTTCTTTTTGACAACGTTTGCAGCATGTATACCTGCGATCATTTCAGGAGGTATTGCAGAGCGTGCAAAGTTCTGGCCACAGGTTCTGGCGGGAGCCGTGTTTGTTGCATTTGTTTATCCGCTTTTTGAATCTGTTATCTGGGGACGAATTCCATTTTTTCAGGATTGGTTAAAAGAATCATTTGGTGCGAATTTTCATGATTATGCGGGTTCGGTGGTTGTTCATTCTATGGGTGGATGGTTAGCACTTCCGGCGGTTATACTTATGGGGCAGAGAATTGGTAGATGGGTCAAAGGTAGGAGTGTTGGTATTCCAGTTTCAAATATTCCCTTTTTGTCACTGGGAAGCTGGATTCTTGCGATCGGATGGTTTGGATTTAATGTAATGAGTGCGCAAAAATTTGAGGGAATCAGCGGGCTTGTAGCGGTAAATTCACTCTTTGCAATGGTTGGTGGAACTCTTTTTGCAGTGATTTTTTCAAAAAATGATCCGGGCTTTGTCCATAACGGGGCACTTGCAGGATTAATAGCAATATGTTCAGGAAGTGATATTGTTCATCCATTTGGTGCATTCTTTATTGGTGGAGCGGGTGCGATAATTTTTATATTTGGATTCAAGTGGGAAACGGAAAAAATGCGGATTGATGATGTACTTGGAGTGTGGCCGCTACATGGAATAACCGGATCATGGGGCGGAATTGCTGCAGGTATCTTCGGGCAGGAGATTTTTGGTGGAGTTGGTGGAGTTTCCTTTCTTTCGCAATTAATCGGTACGCTTGCAGCGATTGTAGTGGCACTGGTCTGTTCAACACTTGTCTATCTGGCACTCAAGAATACAATAGGTATTCGACTAAGTAAAGATGCAGAAATCAAGGGCTCGGATTTATCAATACATTCTATCGGTGCGTATCCTGAACGTGATATCAGGGATACCGGATTGTTTACAAATAATGCCACTGAGGAGGAATAGAAAATGAAATATCTCATTGCGATCATTCAACCATCACGACTCGAAGCGGTAAAAGAAGCGCTCAGTACCATTGAAGTATTCAGATTGACAGTTTCGGATGTTCAGGGAATCGGGAGGCAGAAAGGGCACACCGAAGTATACAGAGGACACGAATATCAGGTCAATTTCGTGCGAAAGGTAAAGCTTGAGATTGCTCTTGATGATAAATATCTTGATGCAACAATTAATGCTATCAGTAATGCTGCGCGTACAGGAAAGGAAGGTAAAATAGGTGATGGTAAAATATTTGTTCTTCCTCTTGAAGATGTAATAAGAATACGTACAAACGAGCGTGGTTCGGATGCCCTTTGAAATGTGACTAACATTTAACCTAAATGGCGCTGTGCCGGGACTTAAGGGGACAACTCAACACGTTCTTGACTATACAGGATTATGCATGGCTGAACTATCGAACAGACAACAACTTGATAAAGTCAGAAGAGAGTGCTTTTCATCACCTGAAATCTGTAATGATCCTGTTGCGGCTATTTCAAAATACGGAAGCTATATTGATAATGTACTGATTACACAATATAATCAGTATTTTCAGAATGATCGTAGTGATGTGGCACTGGTTGCAACCGGCGGGTATGGTCGAAATGAGTTATGCCCCTACTCAGATATTGATCTGTTGATTCTTCATGATGGTGACCACAGAAAAGAAGATATCGAACGCATTGTAAGGGCTATGTGGGATCTGAATCTACCCCTGGGATGTGTGGTCAGGAGCGTATCAGAATGTGCACAAATACTGGGTGATGATATTGCCACCGACACATCACTTCTTGACACAAGGCTCATCGCTGGCAGTCATGAACTCTATAAAAAACTGATTAAAAAAGCCATTGAACCATCATTTAGAAAGCGAAAACACTGGTTTTTAAAGGAAATTGAAGAATCACTGAAAGATGATGTACTTTCCGCTGATACATCTCTGTACACTGTTGAACCGCATTTAAAGAACGGAGTGTGCACACTTCGTGATTGTCAGAGAATTATATGGGGCTACAGGGTTTCCGAGCAGTTATATACCCCGTATTCCCGAAACCATATTTCCCTTTTTGAAAAGAATGGAATGGAATCGCTTTATGCGGCGTATGTAACACTGTTAAAAATACGGTGTGCTTTACATATGACTTCGTTGACAAGGCTTGACATACTGGAGTTTTCACAGCAGGCGCTTGTTGCAGAGTATATCGGGCTGTGGGAAAACAATCCCGGTGAGCTTATGGAGATTTTTTTCAGAACGGTAATGACGATTAAACAACATGTGCTGAGATATCTTGAACAACATGGGAACATGAATAAATTAGCACATGTTGTCCGCTGGCATTTTAGTTCTGTAAAGGTTGGAAATGATATCGTTCTTCTTGATGGATACCTGTCATACCTGAACTCATCAAAGTGCTCCCATTCAATAGGATGGGTAATGGATGTTTATTCACTGTCAATTCATTATCAGGCATTTCCCTCAAGCGGGCTTGAGAATAAAATTCGTGAGATTGTGTCAGCCCTTCAGGGTACCAAAGTTGACTACTCGGCTATCAGCAATCAATTTATTGAATTAGTATCATTAAAGGAGCCGATAAGTAGAGTGTTTCGTTCCATGTATGAGACGGGATTTCTTGAATTACTTTTTCCGGAACTGTTGTCAATCAAGTGTAAGGTTGAATATGATTCGTATCATGAATTTACTGTAGATCAGCATACGATTCATGCGCTATCGGTTGTTGATAGCATGTCAAATGAAAATGATCCACTCATTTCAGCTGTGTATAAAGCAATTGATGATCTTTTCGTCCTGAGGATGGCTGTGTTATTTCATGATATTGGAAAGCCGCTTGGATCAAACCATGCTGAGACCGGTGCAGTTATTGCAAAAAATGCATGCGATCGGCTTGGTGTTGATGAAAAAAAACGGGACACTATCACCTTTCTTATAGAACATCACCTTGAATTGTCAATGCTCGCTTTCAGACGGGAACCGGAAGATCATACTATTGAAGAATTCGCAGATACACTACAGAACCAGCATACGCTGGATCTACTCTTTATTTTGACAATTGTGGATATCAGGAGTGTTGGAAGAAAAACATGGACTGTGTGGAAAGGGATACAGCTCTGTGATGTTTACAACAGAATAAAACATTGCATTAGCGGTAATCCGCATTTTCGTACAAACGAAGAACGCATACAGGATAATTTGACAAAGGATATGAAAAAATATGCCACAATGTTTGAACGATTGAATAAAACAACCGGTTTGTGTATTGAGATCGAGAGATATACCGGATTTGAACGCTTGATTGTTTGCGGGTACGACCGGTTATTTTTCTTTGCTGATCTGGCTGGTTGTTTATCATCTGAAGGTTACAATATTCTCTCTGCGCAGATCTCTACATTACAGGACAAGGTGTTTGATATATTCTTTGTTGAACCTGATACGGTAATTCGAATTAATCCGGAGCAGCACATACAAAATATCTATCGAAAGTGGGAAAGTATCGTAAATGGTCAATTAACAACAAGACAAATTCTTGATGAACGTTACAGAGCGTATCCACCCAGACCGATGCGTAAATGTTTAAATTGTACAACAACCGTTCATATAGATAATAAAATATCCAGAGAATTTACAGTTATAGAAATCCGTACCGACGATAGATTTGGACTGCTTTACACTGTGGCACAGGTACTTTCTCAAATGAATGTAAATATCGTTTCCGCAAAACTCTCTACAAGGGTTTCTCAGGCTGTTGATGTTTTTTATGTGTGCTCCGACCGGAGACAGAAAATCGAAAATATTGAGATGATTCATGAAATCAAGAATACTCTTATGGCTGTATGTACATCATCATAGTACTGTACTCTTCATATGCTTTTATTTATATAAAAAAATGCCGGCCTGAAGTGCAGTTCGGCCGGCCCAGCAATAATGACCGCTTTCAGGTCACTGCTTTATATTGGGGGTGAAAACGTTCAATAATTGAGTGAAAGTGAAGGCGTCAGCAAAGTCTTGTATCCTTTTAATACCACGTCTTATCCTTTCTATTAAAATTTACAACAAACATTGTGCTACCAATAAGGCATGCTAATTATATTAGCATAATATATGCCAATTTTTTAATACACTTTTAAAATTCATTTGTTTAAACTACTTAAAGTATTATAAATCAAATTGTTAAATGATATTCGCAAAAGAAATAGTCGTTTACTATGAGTTTCGCAGCATAAACAATGTAACTCATTGATATATATATTAGTGTAGAATAAATGATTGAAACATCTGCAAACAGGAGTATGTCAGTAAAAAAGTCGATAGAGTAACCTGTGCGCGTTGCAGATGTGCAACAATTATATGTTTAGTCGCAAAAGTGAGATTTGTATTTATGCCTCTAATACTTTTGTACAGAAAGAATATTTTTCAGAAACGCTACTATTTACATCAGAATGAAATTAATGTATAATATCACTGATTGTCTGTGTCGCTCACTATGAATAATTTTTAAATTACCGGGCATTCAGAATTGTATTGATTGTTTTCAATATTCAACATTATTTTGGTATTGTATACACACACAGTTACTCTTATGCATACACCTTGACTTTGGAGGCCCCTGTTATGACACATGATGTACTAACAATCACAACGTCCAAAAAGATACTGATAATGGATGATGAAGATTTTATCAGAGAAACATTTGGCGAACTGCTTAAGAAGATGGGTTGTACGGTAGACTTTGCGACTGACGGATCGGAGCTGTTGGAATCTATCAGGAAAAGTGCATTGGAAGGGCATCCATTTGATGCTGTAATTATGGACCTTACTATTCCTGGTGGAATGGGTGGTAAGGAAACAATTTCTGAACTCAGGAAAATAAACCCTGACATTTTAGCTTTTGTGTCAAGTGGCTACAATGATGATCCAATAATGGCACATCCGGAAAGCTATGGCTTTACCGATAAAATATCAAAACCATTCCGGAGAAGTGATCTTCACAATTTAATGGAGCGTTGGCTTCTCGTGTAATATGTTTTTATCACAAGCCAATGTGTTATCGGGGATGCAATTTGTTATGCATCCTTTTTTATTACAATCAGGTAATGTTCGCAAGTTTTTCAATGCTTAATTTCCATTAAACTCTGAATACAATTCAGTATTGTGCAGAGTATTCTTTTCATCTATAGAAAAAGTGGTAACAATAGCCTGATTACTTCTTTTATATGTAATAATATCAATGAGATATAGTTTTAGCTTGTTTGGTTAAATGTACACGATTAAAATTGATCCATTTGAATGTTTCCAGCATAGTGTTCGCTGAACACTCAAGAAAAGGAAAAAACTCAGGTAAAAAAATGAATCCGGTTGCAGCAATTGACTAATCATTTTCTCTTTGAATGCACTTTTTTGATTAAAATTCGATATATTATGCTAAATAGGTATACTGTTTTTTGCATAGTGTTTCACATCAGAAGAGGACGTTTACAGAAGTTATGCAAAATAGAAATAGATATAACACCCGGATATTGCTTGCATGCATTGCACTATTACTGTTTAACCTTTCTGTACACAGCGCTCTGACTATCCATGTAATGCATCCCTGGGCATCGGATTCGTCCAGGTTAAATGCCGGGTTGTGGATTCTGTCCGGTCTTACGAATTATCATCCTGGTGCTGCGATGTCAAGAGAGGCCGGCGGCTGGTTTACCTATACCTTTTCTGATGTTGATAGCAGTACAATTGATCGGTTTGAGCTGGTAAGTTATATACCAACAACTTTTAATGCTTACGATTCTTCATTAAGATATTCAGGAAGGTCTTCAGGGATTGGGATGAGTGGGTTGACTTTTGGGGATATTGTCAAACAGGATCCATCAAAAAAGGAAATCTGGATATACGTTGATAATATCGCAGAGAATCCCCGGATTGAATATGAACCACCTAAATGTAAAGTTGTCAATTTTTTCAATCCATGGGATCTTGGAGCTCCAAGAGTATCACTTCAAAACTCAGGCGGATTGATTCAAATAAGCAATATAAAAAATTTCTGCGGATGGTTCAGTTATTATCACTATGATACCCTGACTGCGCCGGCTCTTCGATTTGTCAATTCACTTGATACAACATTTTACGGATTAACAGGGCTCGGTGATACAAATTATATCGATTTGAGCGGTGCATTTACGTCATCAGATACCATTTGGCTGCTTGCAACACCATATCCTGATGGACCGGTTTCAATACATACCAAATTTCCGGGAAAAACAGGCGATTGCACACCAATAACGCTTGCAAGCAGAATGCTTGATATTGGAACTCATAAAGATTTTGGTGTTGATGTAACAGGACTCAAGCGCGGCATGGTTCAAAATACATTAGGAAGTACCGGAATTCCTGTAACCAATCCTGATTCAACGACTGCAACGATTGAGGAATGGTTTACACCTCAAAAATTCGATAATGGCTATACAAATGAGTATTGCTATAATCTTGAACTACAAAAGAATTCAGAGGGACTGTATGAGTTTGATACCAATGCGTTCTTTCCCCTTGATGATTTCCGATTTCTTGATGAGGCACAGACGATTCCGAATCCCAACCGGGATGCATCACAACAGCATAATTATCATTTTACGATGGAACTTGGTTGTGAATTCGAATATGTCAAGGGGCAGACATTTTATTTCCGGGGTGATGATGATGTCTGGGTATTCATAAATAACAAACTGGTAGTTGATATTGGTGGTATACATAATCCGATATCCGGATATGTAAAGCTTGACACTCTTGGATTAACAGAAGGTGAAACATATTCATTTAAACTGTTTTTTGCAGAACGCCGTTGCTGTGGCTCCAATTTCAGAATGGTGACATCAATTAATCTGCGTACCAGCAGCAATTTATTTGCGGTTACACAAAAGCAGGATGATGGCTCCACGAAGTATGACATGTTTGAAAAAATTTCTCAGGGAGGTCTTTCCTGTGGCGGTTCTGATATGGTTATTGATACTATAAAAGCTACTGTGGGGTTTTTCCTCACCGGGCCGTCAATTACAGGGTCTGAACAGCTTTTTTCGGGAGAGAAGTACGGAGGAATTACAATCTCGGATGATTTTTCACAGGTAATTATAAACGAGAACAAAATGAGCGGATTGTTACCGGGTGAGTATATTATCCGTTATGTTTCAACAAGAAACTCATCGCAATCAAGCCAGATTAACTTTACAGTTACAAAACCGCCTAAACCGGTTCGAAAGGAAAATCCTGTTGTCAATGCAGCAGTTTTCGACGATTCCGGTCTTGGACGGGCAGAACGTCTCGAAATATTTTTTCAGGACACAATCGACAAAATACCTGATTCAATTCTTGTTTCCTGGCCGGTATTATTTCCACGTAAAGCCTTTTCTGGTGCATCAATAGTACCGGACGGTTCAAATAATCGTCATCTGACAGTTGTGCTTGGCACATCATTTCCTGAGCAGGCAACAACATTTACCGGTAGTAATAATCTTGGGCTCTGTTATTCGACAGATACTATATATGAAAACACTACCATACTCACATCATTTAAAATCAATGACAGTATTGGACCGTTACTACAGAGTGCACTGCTGCTGGAAAAGATACAGGGTAATTTTGATACACTCCTTATTACTCTTTCAGAAAACATTACTGATAACAGTCTTATTGGAAAGTCTCTGGTGCTGATTGGAAACGAGAATGAATACACGTTGAATGTTGTCAGTTCCGTATTTATGGGTGATCTTTATAAAGTGATAGTAGATAATAGTGCCGGGATCGCAATTAACACTAACGATAGCCTTAAACTCAATGCTGATGGTCCTGTAAGAGATCTTTACGGAAACAGACCTCATGAGCATAATAAACCTGTAGTTTTAACAATCAGAGAGAAAGCACCGATTGTAAATGGGGCTTGGTATTATGATAGAAACGCGGATGGCACCATTGATGAAATTGAGATCGCATTTAACAAAAAAGTTGACAGCAAACTATTAACTGCAGACTTTACTTTTTCAAATAAAAATTCGTCATTGCTGAAGGCTGATAAGTTTAAGTATTCTTCGGGTGACTCATTACGATTGCTGCTTGACATACGCAGCGCTGTTAACGGTTTATCCATAGGCAACGGGGTAACATCCGGCGTGCTTGATTTGATTATTTATCACTCATTGTTTCCGGATATTCCGATAACAACACCCGTTACAGATAAAACGGCACCGGTATTGATCGACGCCAGGTTTATAGAAGGTCACTGGGATGATTTGTCAGGTAAAAACAAGGACACACTTATAGTAACGTTTTCTGAAAACAGCATCGATCCTGTTTTCATTGAGCCGTTCCTGTTTATTACTGTTGATGGGAACGATGCATACCGGTTATTGCTTCAACAGACAGGCAAAAATGCAAACACATTTACGTTTTTTGTAACATCTGTGGAGGGCGAGGGATATCCACAGGCGGGAGACTCCGTGTTTATCAATGTTGATGGAACAATTAAAGATATCTACCAGAATCAGCAGGACAATCCTCTCAATCGGCGGGTTGCTCTGACCGTTGTTTCTCCACCGGTTAAAATCACCATTAAAGCAGGTCCATCACCGTTTAATCCTGAAAAAGAGGACCTTAAAATTATTGTTAATTCGGGAGCAAAAACTAAAATTGAAGTCCGGTTAACAATTACAATTACTATCGTTGATGCCTTTGGAAATTGTGTTTTCAGAGATGAAAAAACGGTTACTGATGAATTAAAATGTGTTTGGAATGGGTGTAATTTGAAAGGAAGAATAGTAGGGGCGGGTACATACGTTGTACTTGTTTCTGTACGAAATGAATCCAACGGGAAAATTGTTGCTGAGAAAAAGAAAATCGCTGTGAAAAGGTTGTAATTATTAGTCTATCAAATGAATAATAAAATTGCTGTTTCTTAACATACCGCTTTCCCGGTAAGTCCTCCGACGGTGTATTCAACTATTTCTCAATATCTTAGCAACATCCATCAATTCCTGTTGGACAATCCGTGTTAATCTCCGCTTGCCATTTTTTTAAACAAAATTTTTGCATTCGCTTAGGGCAATTAACCATATTGTAGAACCATTGTGGAGAAGTCCGCGGATATTTAGTATTGAAACTGCTGTTCTTTTCCTATAATATAGGTATACATGAAGTTACAAATGATGTAACTGCAAGGTATTGGTTTTAAATGAATAAGATTTTAATAAGCGTTTTTTAGAAAAGGTAAATTGCAAATATGGCCAAGCATCTGGTAATTGTTGAGTCGCCTGCTAAGTGCAAGACAATATCAAAATATCTGGGTAAGGATTTTGCGATCCGTGCGACTATGGGCCACATTATAGACCTGCCAGAGAAGGAACTTGGTGTTGATATCGAACAGAATTTCGAACCAAAGTATACAACATCCAAGGGAAAGCGCCGGATACTGAAGTCATTGATAGAAGAGGCTAAAAAAGCTGATGATATATTTCTTGCTCCCGACCCTGACCGCGAAGGTGAAGCGATCGCGTGGCATGTTGCAAAAGCAATACGAACTGAAAACGTGCCGATCAAACGTGTGATGTTCAATGAAATCACCAAAAAGGCTGTTTTAGCTGCAATTGATAATCCTAAAGAGATCGATGAAAAAAAGGTGAATGCTCAACAGGCTCGCCGGATACTCGACCGTATCGTTGGGTATCAGGTATCTCCTATATTATGGAGAACTGTTTTTCGTGGGCTGAGCGCTGGTCGCGTGCAATCTGTTGCTCTAAGATTGATCTGTGAAAGGGAAGAGGAGATAAAGGCTTTTGTTCAGCGCGAATTCTGGTCTTTAACCGGTCTCTTCAATTATGATGGTGCTTCATTCTCTGCAAAGTTGCTTTCAATTGATGGTCGCAAGGGTGATGCGGAAAAGCCACTCATTCCTGATGGGCAGAGTGCAAAGGCATTAATAGATCGGCTTACGTCGCAAAACTTTATAATTAAAGAAGTTATCCGCACTGAAAAAGAGCGTAAACCATATCCGCCCTTTATTACAAGTACACTTCAGCAGGAAGCCGCGAGAAAACTTGGCTTTAGTGCTGCCAAAACAATGATGATCGCACAGCAACTGTATGAGGGTCTTGAACTTGGGGAGCTTGGTTCGCTGGGTCTTATCACCTATATGAGAACAGACTCAACCCGTATTGCAGATGAGGCTTTGCGTGATGCGCGGACTGTGATTGAGACCCTTTTCACTCCGAAACATCTGCCAAAAGCTTCCCGTACCTATGGAAAAAATAAAAACGCACAGGATGCCCACGAAGCAATCCGGCCATCACAGGTAAATACTGATTTTTCACCGGATAAGGTTAAGGATTATTTGACCAAGGATCAGCACAAACTTTACGATCTTATCTGGAAGCGCTTCCTGGCATCACAGATGGAGAATGCAATAAGCGATTCAACCCGTGTGGACATTGATGGTGACGGGTGCATTTTCCGCGCAACCGGATCAATTATCAAGTTTGATGGTTTTCTGGCGCTCTATGATGAAAGCACTGACGAATCGAATGTTGATGGTGAAAAAGAAAATGAGCGTCTGCCGGATGTTCAGGCAAAGAAACCGGTTGGATTAAAATCGCTGAACGAGAAACAGCATTTCACTCAGCCACCGCCCCGCTACACAGAAGCTTCACTTGTGAGAGAACTTGAAGATAAAGGTATCGGACGTCCAAGTACGTATGCACAGATTATTGATACTCTGAAACGACGCAAATATGTTGAACTCGAAAGCCGCAGGTTTGTGCCTTCGGAGGTCGGGTTTATGGTTAAAAATATTCTTGTTCGTGAGTTCCCTGATGTATTCGATGTCAGTTTTACGGCAGACATGGAGACATCACTTGATAAAATTGAACTTGGCGACAGAGACTGGGTTGAGGTGCTGAAAGAATTTTATACTCCATTTTCAGCCCGTCTTACAGGAGTAAAGCAGAGTATCAAAGATCTCCGTGCGCAGAATCAGGAAGTTACTGACCGGAAATGTCCGGAGTGTGGAGAGCATAATCTTGTGATCAAATGGAGCCGCAACGGTAAATTCCTTGCTTGTCAAGGGTTCCCCGGATGTAAATACACAGAACCGCTGGAAAAGGTTGAAGCCATTCAGACTGAGGAAAAATGTGACAAGTGTGGTGCTCCGATGGTTATTCTTACGATCAATGGAAACCGGTTTCTTGGATGTTCAAAATTTCCTGAATGCAGAAGTACCAAATCGCTTTCTACCGGTGTCAACTGTCCACAGGATGGCTGTAAGGGGCAGCTTGTTGAACGAAAGACACGTCGCGGCAAGATTTTCTACGGGTGTAACGCATATCCCCAGTGTAATTTCGCAACATGGGATAAACCTGTTGATCAGAAGTGTTCTAAATGCGGCTATCCAATGCTTGTTCAGAAAGATACAAAACGCAAGGGCAGTTATCTGAGATGTCTGTCATGTAAGGATGAACAGATGCTTCCTGGACAAACTCAGGTAGTTGAGACTGAATTAAGTGGGGATCTTGAAGGGTAAAAGTATTAGTTGTCAATAAAAAAAGTTGCAATAATCGGAGCTGGTCTTGCGGGGAGTGAAGCTGCACTTGTGCTTGCCCGCAAGGGTATACAGGTAACGCTGTTTGAGGCTCGTCCGCATAAAATGACTCCCGCACATACATCAGGTATGCCTGCAGAATTAGTGTGTTCCAACTCTTTTAAATCGCAGGAAGTTCCTTCGGGGCATGGTCAGCTTAAGGTTGAACTTACACTACTCGGTAGTCCTTTGTTGTCAATTGCACGTCAAAATGCAGTACCTGCAGGGGCTGCGCTTGCTGTTGACAGGGAAAAGTTTGCAGCGTGTGTCAATGATGCCATTCTTCGTGAACCGGGTATTTCGTTTGTTCGAAAAGAATGTACTGATATCCCTGATGGTTTTGATTATTGCATTATCGCAGCCGGTCCGCTTGCATCCGAGGGGCTTTGTGCTTTTCTGACAAAAGAATTCAGTACAACATCACTGAACTTTTATGATGCAATAGCACCTATTATTGCAGCAGATTCCATCAATTATTCTATCGCTTTTTTGGCATCACGATGGGAGGATGGTGAGGGTGATTATCTGAACTGTCCGTTTAATGAAGATGAATACCGGGCCTTTTTTAATGCGTTGACAGAAGCGGATAAAGTTGTCGCCAGAAAGTTTGAAAATGAAAAGTTTTTCGAGGCCTGTTTGCCTGTTGAAGAGATTGCATCACGGGGATATCAATCGCTTGCGTTCGGGCCGCTCAGGCCGGTTGGTATTGATGATCCGCGTACAGGACGATGGCCTTACGCTATTTGTCAACTAAGAAAAGAGACGCTTGATGGTGAGAGTTTCAATATGGTCGGATTTCAGACCCGTTTGACAATACCGGAGCAGAAACGGATTTTCAGAATGATCCCCGGGCTTGAGAATGCTGAATTTCTGCGTTACGGAAGTATTCATCGTAATACTTATATCGATTCACCATCACTGCTTGCTCACGACCTGTCATTAAAAAACCGGCCATCACTTTTTATTGCCGGACAGCTTTGTGGTAACGAAGGATATACAGAGAGTATTGCCACAGGGCATCTCGCAGCACTGTTTGTTAATAACCGCTTTGAAAATAAACTACCGTCCATACCACCTCCTGTATCAGCACTGGGGGCGCTTTTGAACCACGTAACACACTCTCCGGAAAAACCATTTACGCCAAGTAACGTGCATTTTGGCCTCTTTCCTCCGCTGGAACTGCAGGGAAGAAAAAAAATCGGAAAAAAGGAGAAAAAGGAACTTTTGTGTAAACGTGCAACAGATGCGTTTAAACAGTGGAAAGATGCACTGATTGTTTGACTTATACCCATATAATTAAGTAGATTTTGATTCTAATGATACTTTGGTTCAATTGTTATGACGCTAAAAGGAGTGGTACATGGATATTCCAGTAGTGGATATGATTCTGCGGGCAGGGTGGGTTGCGCGAAGCATCAACCTGATGCTTTTGTTTTTTTCATTTGTAAGCTGGGCAATCATCTTTAACAGACTTGCAGTGTTAAGCAGTATTGGCAGGAATAATAAGCTGTTTAAAAATAAATATGATACGCTATCATCTGTTTCTGATATTGATAAAATTGACACAAAGCTAATTAATGCTCCATTAGGACAGCTTGGGAAAAACGGAAGTATTGAATATAAAAGAATCTTTGAGGATGCACATACGCAGTCTGTCAAGGATCATAGTTTTTTCCTTCAGAGTCAGTTTGCCATGGTATCCGAGCACCTTGAGAGTGCATTTCTTGGTTTGGTAAAATCATTTGATAAAGGGGTGTTTTTTCTTGCAATGATGAGTAGTATTGCGCCGTTCCTTGGTCTTCTTGGTACGGTCTGGGGAATCATGAATGCATTTTTTGCAATAGGTAATCAGGGATCTGCAAGTCTGCCGGTCGTGGCTCCAGGTATCGCAGAGGCACTTATTACGACGATTATGGGTCTTGCAGTTGCAATTCCGGCTCTTTACTTCTACAATTATTTCAATCATAAAATTGAGCGTATCGAAAATGACATGGAGGAGTTTAAAGATATACTTTTTGTAAGAATCAAGAGAGAAACATTCAACAAATTCTATACAGATGCACATCCTGCACCTGCACCACGTATGCAGCCTCAGATGCAGCAGTTTCAGCAGATACCTCCTCAACCGCCGCGTTTGCAATAGAGGTATAGTATGAAAAGACGCCATGCAAGACGTAGACAAATAATAAGTGATCTGAACCTGACAAATCTTATTGATGTTGTCTTTGTGCTGCTGATTATTTTTATGATTACCGCACCGATGATGACTCAGGGGGTACAGGTAGATCTGCCAAAAACTGAAAGTGATAATGTTGAATCAAATCAATCGATACAGGTTTCAATCAATGGGAGGAATGAGATTTATATTGATCAGAATAAAGTTTCGATGGTTGATTTCAGGAGAGAGTTCAGGGAAACGTTTTCTGGGCGTGTTGAGGTACCTGTGTTTGTTAATGCCGATAAAAAGGTACCATACGGACTTGTCATAAGGGTAATATCCGATATCCAGAAGGCTGGTGTGGTAAAACTCGGGTTTCTGACTCAGCCGCTTGATCAGGCTGGTGGATATTAATGTCGTATCCGGTGGCACCTTACATTAATAAGGATATCTCCAAAGGTATACCCATTGGACTTGTAATAGTTATTTCGGTACTTTTCCATGCTATTTTACTTGTCGGGTTGCCACTGTTAGGATATCTGTTTTGGAAACCGAAAAAGTTTGAGCGGCCAAATACGTTTCAGCTTGTTCAGCTACCGGTACAGCCAAATCCGCCAAGAAAAGTAAAGGTTCCTGAAAATTCTCCAAAACAGAAGGTATCAAAAGATACACCTGAAAAGTCAAAAGTTCCCGGAC
Source organism: uncultured Fibrobacter sp. (assembly GCA_964390065.1). Classification (GTDB taxonomy): domain Bacteria; phylum Fibrobacterota; class Chitinivibrionia; order Chitinivibrionales; family Chitinispirillaceae; genus JAAZBG01. The sequence goes on from CAYMGX010000014.1 coordinate 33,167, forward strand.
CAACAGAAAGTAACAAAAAAACCGATAAAAAACCATCAAAGGATGACGCCGCACGGAATGATGAGGCGCTGGATGAACTGGCAAATTTACTTGATGAAATACCGGCTCCGGCAGTTGTTTCCGCAATCGGTGAATTCAAGTATCCGTGGTACTTAACAAACGTTCAGAATAAAATACAAAAATACTGGAATCCTCCAAGTGAAAATAAGAATATCAAGGTTGTCGTTGCATTTACGATATTTGTTGATGGAACAATTTCAGAGCCGGTGATATCGAAATCAAGTGGAGACCGGACTCTTGATAATCTGGCATTGCGCGCAGTTAAACTTGCTGCTCCTTTCGGGAAATTGAGTGCGGGATTCAATGCCAGCAGGGTTGATCTTAGTGTTACTTTAAATCCAACGATGAGGATGTGAAAAATGATTAAGATAATACTACCGGTTATATTTGGTGTTGGCATAATCTCCTTGTGTTCTGCGCAAAAGTTTGATCTTGAAGTATATGCAAGTAAATTTGACAGTATCCCTGTCGGGGTTGTTGAATTTCTTCCGACAAACGGAATTGAACTGGCAGATAATAAACCGGGGACGATAATCTCCTCAGATCTTGATTTTTGCGGAAAATTTAACGTGTTATCAAAATCTGTCTTTGATAGTGCTACATTTACTGATGAGAACATAGGCATTTATATTGATGGTGATTATACTGTTGAGGGAAATAGTGTAACGGTAAATTGTAATCTGCGCGATGTTGCAACAAAAGATTTAGTCATCGGCAAAAAGTATAAGGGAGAAACAAGGTTTATCCGCTCATTGATGCACAAGTATTGTAACGAAATTGTAGAAATGCTGTTTGGAGATCAGGGCATTTTTGAAAGCAGGTTTATTTACGTTACCGCAAGCGGGTCATCACGAAATATTGCGTTAATGGATTTTGACGGGCATGGGACAAGAATCATTACCAATAATGGTGTTATCAATCTTTTCCCGGCGTTTACGAATAAAAACGGTTTTATATGGACATCATATCTAAAAGGGCGACCAAACCTGTATTCAGGGTCGGTTCTTGATGGATCTGTAAAGCCGTTTATGGCAAGCCGCGGTATTGAAACATCACCGGATGTATCACCTATTGACGGGACAGTCGCATATGCATCATCGAAGAATGGTAATCTTGATATTTACACATGCAGTCCTGATGCAACCGGTGTAAAACAGCTGACAGTTGCGTATGGTGTTGATACGGCGCCATCCTGGTCGCCGAATGGATATCAGATTGCATTTACATCCGACAGGTCAGGAAACCCCCATATCTATTTGATGGATGCTGATGGGGCTAATCAGCGAAGAATTACGTTTGAAACAAAATATTCAGATTCACCTGCATGGTCACCTAAAGGTGACAAAATAGCCTATATGGCAATGAATGAAACAGGAAAATTTGACATCTGGGTAATCAACAGCGATGGATCCGGTGCAACAAAGGTCACATCAATGAGCGGTTCCAGTGAAAATCCGACATGGGCTCCGGATGGGTCGATGATTGCATTTACCAATAGTGTCGGGGGGAAAAGTGATTTGTATGTTGTAAAGCCTGATGGAAGTCGTTTACGCAGGGTTACAACAACCGGTGATATTAAAATGCCTGATTGGTCAGGGTATTGAACTATGAATTCGATCTGATGAATATCAGGTGAATATTAAAAGAAGCTGAAGGAAAGGTTTAAAGAATGAAACGAAGTATTATTCTTATTGCTGTTTTTGTTTTTCTGTCAATGATTGGCAGTTGTCGCAAAGGTCAGTCAGTGATACAGGATACCACACCACCGCCGGAACCACAGAAGGCTCAGGTGAACCGCTTCGAAAATGTCGATACATCCGGGGCTGCAGTGTTTCAGGAAGCAAATCTTGCAGATGATCTTGCCCGTCAGGTTGCTGCCGCACTTCAGACAATTTACTTTGACTATAACAGTTATCAGTTGAATACCATCGCATTTGATCAACTTCAGGTTGCCGCATCATTTTTAAGATCAAATGAGGGTATAAGGATTCTTGTAATCGGGCATTGTGATGAACGGGGTTCTTCAGAGTACAATATCGGTCTCGGAGAAAAACGGGCAAAATCCATTAAAGAATATTTACAGAATATCGGTATTGAATCAATTCGTGTTGAGACTACTTCGTATGGTAAGGAACAGCCGGTTCAGAGTTACTGCAGTGATGAGGAGTGTCATTCGAAGAACCGCAGAGGTGAATTCAGGGTTCTCGCCCGTTAATTGATGAGTATTTTAAGAAAAGGATTTTTCAATGAATAAAGTGTTGACAACAGTTACAGGTGTTATTGCCGCATTGGTAATGTTTACAGGGTGCTCAAATATTACCATGCTTCGTACTGCTGAATTACGTTCCGTACAGGCTCGTGTCGATTCTTTCTGTAGTAATGACCGGATTACAGAATCAAATCATTGAAGAACAGAAATTTCAGAGTGAACTTCTCCGGTCGCTTCGGGCTGATCAGCAGATACGGTTCAACGAAATTGACAGAAAGGTTGTGGCGATTGATGGCAACATAAGTGAGAGTCAGGTCCGCCTTTCTAAAATTGATGAAAAAACAGCACTGGTGCATAAGAAAATTGATGCACGACTTGTTGCTGATTCACTTAGCGAAACCAGTAAAATATCGGAACAGGAAAAGTTGCTTCAAATAGCAATGAGTGATTTTTATGCCGGCCGGTTTGATATTGCCGTTGCAGGTTTCACTGATATAGCCTCAAAAAATCAGGGTTCGCCGATTGCTCAGGATGCAGAGTACTGGATTGCAGAATGCTCATATGCAAAAAAAGAGTATGCCGAAGCAGAAAAAGCATATATGGCATATCTGAAAAAGTATCCGCAAGGAAGTAAATCATGTGTCGTGTTTTACAAATTGGGACTTGTATATGAAAAGCAGAATAAAGATAAATTCAAGCAAATGGTATGGAAAAAATTAATCGAACAATGTCCTGATTCCCAGGAAGCAAAGGTCGTCCAGGCACAAATGGACAAATAGAAATCTGTAGGGGCGAATCATTATTCGCCCGTATTATTGCCCCCAAAAAAATAGTTGTCAAGAATATCGAATGGCGAATAGCGAATGGCGAATAGCGAATGACGAATAGCGAATGGCGAATAGCGAATGACGAATAGCGAATATCGAGTCACACCTGAACCCTGGCATCAAGTATTGTTCGAATTGTCTTAAGCAGGCTTTTTGCATCGATAGGTTTTATAAAAAATGCAGCTACATCACTTCCCTGTATCAGTTCCTGTTTTGTCTGATCGTTATAGCCGGTACAGAGAATAATTGGAAGATCGGGCATTTCGACTCCAAGTTTATTGACAAGATCAACACCTGTAAGTTCCGGCATTGTCATGTCGGTAATTAGAAGATCGCCAATTACTTTTTTGCTGACAACCATGTTGTAGGCGAGTTTACTGCTGGTAAAAACACTTGTCTTGTATCCATGCTTTTTAAGCAGTGCGTTCAGACTGCCGGCAATAATCTCCTCGTCGTCAACAATAATAATCGTCTCACTGCCACCGATCGCATGTTCATGCTGTGCAATCTCTGCGTGTGGTTCGTTTTTATCGGATGACGGCGGAAAATAGATAGTAAAGGTACTTCCTTTGCCTACATCACTTGAAAATCTGATAAATGAATTCAGTTCTGTTACAATTCCATGTACTACAGATAACCCCAGACCGGTTCCTTTGTTAACTTTCTTTGTTGTAAAGAACGGATCAAAAATGTGATTATGATATTCCGTTGGAATACCTTTCCCGGTATCTTTGATTGATAATTCTACATAGTGCCCTTCTGGGATGTCAAGAGGATTGTCTTTGGTCAGCATTCGTTTGTGAAGTGAAATGGTCAGTATGCCGCCATCCTCCTCCATTGCATGGAAAGAATTAGTACTCAGGTTCATGAGAATCTGATGAATTCTTGACTGATCGGCAAGTATGGTTCCACAATTGTCGATCTCGGATCTGATTTCAATTGTTGATGGAATTGTTGCTCGGAGTAAAGGGATAACCTCTTCAACTATTTCATGAATCCTTACCGGATAGGGATCAAACGGGGTTTGTCGGCTGAATGTAAGAATGTGACGGATTAATTCGCGGGCCCGCATTGAAATTTTCTTTATTTCAATCAGATGCTGCCGGGTTGGATGCTCTTCCGGAAGATCAAGCAGTGAAACTTCAGTATATCCAAGAATACCTGCAAGCAGATTATTGAAATCATGCGCTATCCCTCCTGCGAGTGTTCCTATCGCTTTCATTTTGCTTGCATGCTGAAGCTGGTTCTGAATTTCCTTGTAGGAGGAAATATCACGGCCGATTACATTGTACCCGATATTATTTCCGCTCACATCTTTAATAGCAATTACCGACCATAAAAAGTGAAACACTTTTCCCGATTTACTAATTACCCGGCTTTCGAATGTATGTGATGGCTTTTGAGAAAGACGTTCTGTTATCTTCCCGTTTGTCTGAAGGGAATCATCCGGGTGTATAAAGTCTGTAAACCGTTTTCCGATGCATTCTGATGGAGAAAGGCCAATGAATTTCTCAGTTTTTTGATTGACAAAAGAAATGATGCCATCAGGAGTAAGTTTTGCCACAAGCAGATCTGAATTTTCTATTAACAGACGATACTTTTCCTCACTCTCCATCAGACTTGCCATTGATGAAATGCGAAGTTTTCTGAAGAAATAAAAAAGGACCATACTTATAATGAGCAGTATCACTAATGCAATGAAAATGATCTGAATTTGAAAGGATTGTGTTGCCGGTAATGATTTGTATATGATTATTGTATCTTTTGCAATGAGCGATTTTTGATTTTCGTGCTCTTGTGACTCATCCATGTTGATAGTAAATTTATCCGGACTGACTGTAACGACGGGGATTTTTTCAGCCGCTTCGCCATTGAAAATGCGAACAGCAAGTTCTGCAGCTGTGGCTTCCAGTGAGCGCACTGAAACATACGGCCCGACAGGTATTCCATCGGTCCATTCGCTGTTAAAGTAAGAGTATAGCTCTGAAGTTTTAGGGTATGAAAATGAATTGATCACAAGTACCAAGAGCACCAGCGGCAGATAGAATAAATAATCAGGCAAAAGAATCCTGATAGTAAGCACTGGAATCGATGTTGTATTAAAGCATCTAAAAGGAACAAAACCTGAAGTTTCATCCCTCTTTGACCTGTATGAATTGAGTAATTTTTCCATATCCAACAACAAATAAACGGTTGAGTTTTTATAAAAAGGTTGTGCTGCACCATCCAGGAAAGTGCATGCTGATTTCAAAATCAAGCGATACTGTTTACAATCATAAAAAAATCAATGATTTAGTGACAATACCATGTGTCCTGGCATTACTCTGTTAATCTTATCATAATCGCACATAAAAAGGATGAAATATTATGATATCTTTATTTTTAACATGTTGGATTAGCGTCTGTTCTGTAATACAATCCGGATACAGGGTTATTACTCTGTCAATAAAACCTGTATTACCTGACTCATTGCACGCCCAAGGGCGAGACGGGAACCATTAACGATAATAACAATTCGACCACCCGTATTAGTCAGGACCTCACCTTTACATCCTGGAATTAAGCCAAGATCCAGCAGCTTTTTTCGTATGCCTGTTTCGGGAAAGAGTGATGATTCCTCAACGTTGTTTATAATAAATCTGGCACCGCTTGCAAGGCGGGACAGCGGGATTGTATGTGCAGATGATTTTCCGAAACATTTTGCACACAATCCGGATATCTGCATTTTATGCGAGAATGGATGAAAACCCTTTCTCATTGCTTCAGTATGTTGTTGAGTCTCAATAAGGGGGGAGTAAAATTCGATAATTAATCCGCATTTGAGGCAGTAAAAATGATCGTGATGCTCTCCATAATGAAGATGTTCATAGCGGGGGATACCGTCACCGAAGTCCTTTACGGTTGCAAATCCGTATTCCACAAGAATATCAATTGTGCGCCGGATCTGGCTGTCAGTAACATCAAGTTTTTTGTTATGGGTAATGTGTTTGATTTCTTCAAATGAAAGATGTTTGTCGGTAGAAAAAAAATACATCAACAGCTCAGAAAGCTCTTTAGTTACAGTATAACCGTTCAGATTCAGGAATTCTGTGCATTCTTCAAGAATCCGCTTATGTTTTGTGCTGATCATCAAGTTTATCCTTTGCATCGTTCATACGTTATTAACAACGTAATCCTGAGCTATCGCAAAAATATTTTATTACCGGGTAACTATGCAATAATTAGAGAATGTGTACAGTTTCATTGATGCTGGCTGTTGAGAATCATTAAAGAGTGTATTATATTCATGACATTGAATTACCTGAGCATTATGGAGAATCATGAAACAAACATACACCGGTTTACTTATAATATCACTAATCATGTCCGTTATTGCATCAGAACTCGATCCTTTGCTGCAGACAAAGCATTCTATGAATAGTGCTGCGGTAAAAGCACTTGGTGATGCTACAATTGCAAATCCGGATGATGTACTCTGTGGTTTACATAATCCGGCCCTCGTTTATGGCTATTTTTCTCAAAAGAAAGCATCAAAGCTCAGTATCGTTTCAGGATACAGCCGCGATTCTCTTTTTGACAAACATGTTATACCTCTTGGCATTGCATATGGTAATGGAGAAGGAGCAATTGGTGGTTTCTACAGGGGGCTGGTTACAGAATCGGGAATGCAACAACATGAAACCGTTATCAATTTATCAGGAATGCTTGCAGCTCCCTTAACTGATGAGACCGGATTGGAGGCCATGGGGCAGGTCGATTTTGGCGTTAATATCCGGTATGTCTGGTATAATTGGAAATCGCGTATGCTTGTTCCACCTGACACAACGCTTAAACCCATTCCCAATGCCTCAATTGATCAGAAACGGCTTTTATTTGATATAGGACTGTTCCAGCGTGATGTATCTCCGAATTTGGATTTCGCCCTGACTCTAAGAAACATTTTCGGGTTTGTATGGCAGGTGGAAAATCCTGTCATTAAAGATTCTGTTGTTATTACAGGGATACATGCTGCTGATACATTAAAGGATACATTATCCGGCTATTCATACTATGATGCAAAAAGTAAGGGCTGGATTAAAAATGAATACAGGGCATTGACAATTGGAATTGTGTATCATGTCAATGAAAACAGCCAATCATGGCAATTGCATTTACCTGTTGATTTCGAAATTCTTGGAATGTTTAACAAAAAGGTAAAAAATCAATACGTTTTCCGTGGTGGACTTGAGGCGACAATACGTGATCATTTTTCTTTGCGGTTTGGCTATTCAAGGGCTCCCGGGCCGATTCAATCCGGATGGAAAGAAATTAAAAAGATGAATGTTTTTACCGGTGGTGCCGGATTGTCAATAAATCCCTTTACACTTGACTTTTTTCTCTCTGATGAAGCATTTGGCACAACACTGCGGTTTGATCTTTAGATGTAATCAGGTTTAGTGCATGTGAACGTAACAAATAAAATATAATCAGGCAAAGTGAGAGTGCATCAGACAGGCATTATCACCATAGTCTCTGGTGGTAACCCCTTGTGTAATTGTAAATCCTAAATTTACCCAGTAATTCTGCATTCCTTTAATGCAGGTGAGCTGTAACGAGCGGTAACTAAGTGTATGTGCAGTTTTTTTTGATTCCATAAAAAGTCGTAATCCGATACCCTGTTTCTGAAAGTCCGGGTCAACACTGCAGTCGTGAATGTAGAATGTGTTGCAAACGTCGGGCAGCGTATAAATGTTATTTAACGGAACGGCGCATCCGGTAACCCAGGGGTGAGAAAACAGATACCCGCAAATATTTAAATCACATTCCGCAACAAAGCATCCTCCATTGAATATCGACAGCTTGTTGCAGAAAACATCAGGTGATTCATGAAGATTGTTTACATATGCTCTACTCTGGATCTGTACCACATCGTGTAGATCCTGCTCCCGCATATATCTGATCTGAATTTTGGAATGGTTGTTCATAGTTTTTTTACATGAATATACTATCAATCTGATTCATTTCAAAGATATCAAAGCCGTATCATGAGTAGATTGATGGTAGCAGTATTAGAGTATTTTTTTATCAATATCCTAAAAAAAATTACGCATCATCAGGTTCTTATGGGTATGTTTTTTTCTGGCTTGATTTATTTACCTGTTACACCCGGAATGTCCAATTTAAATTGTGAATCCTGCTAATCTTTTTGGAAATATTGTGAATTGTCATTTCTCAACATACAGCTATACTGGTATAGCCTGTCATGGCGCATCCCACTATTTCTCATCGATATTTTCCAATGAAGTTTGTTGACCGTTGCAAGTATCTTTTTTTTCCGGGAATTTTTAACTATCCAGCAGTAAACAAAAATAAAGATAAATGAAAAAAGGGGTATGCCTGACATCATTTACCAGGCAACCCCTTATAGCGAATAAAAAACGAATAGATTTTTATATTAAGATCTTCTTGCTGCTTATTTAAGATCACCGACTCCAATAAAAGGCACGCTGCCATTACCGGTGACCTGCGGCATTATACCATTCCATTTCTCAATAGCTTTCAAATTTGCTTCAACTTTTCTTAACTCTATAAGATCCCTGGAAATGATATCTCTTTGTTTTTTGAGGCCCTCAGCTTCGGCTGATGCGATAGTAATTTTCTGTTCGGCTTCAATCTTAACCCGCTCCAGATCCCTTCGTGCTTTTAATGCAAGCTGCTCTGCTGTCTGTTTCGATTCAATGGCTTCCATGAAAATTTTTGAAAAACTGAAACCGACAATTGAAAATGCATCAACGGCTATATGATATTTTAACAGTCTTTCTGAGAGATGCTCTCTCATGGCTGCACTTACCAATGGTCTTTTGGTAATGAGTTCTTCGGCAGTATAAAGCGCGGTTACGGCTTTAACAACTTCCTGAATAGCTGGATCGATAATCCTGTCTTTGAAGTCTTTTCCGATAGTCTGATAGACAATGTTGGATTGATCGGGAATGATATGGTAATTGAGTGCGACTTCGGAACTGACTTCCTGAAGATCTGATGATGAAGCTGCGGCAGCTGTAATAGCTTTCTGAACTTTTACATCAATAGGCACAACCTGTTGCATAACAGGTATTCTAAAGTGCAGTCCTTCATCCAGAACCATTTTCTGGACTGCTCCGAAATTGAGTAAAACACCTCTTTCTCCGGCACCAATTTGTACCCAAGGACGGAAAAACAACAATATAAAAACCAATACCCCGATTACCACAAGTAACCATTTCGGTTCTCTTTTTATCATGTTTTTAACTTTTTCAATATCAAGTTCAGACATAACGTAATTCGTCTCCTTATTGTAAAAATGGATCAATTTGTTTACAGGTACAGGTTTCATCTTTCAATTTTTTACGTAAACCTAAAATAAGTGTCTTGACCTGGAAAATGCAAGGTTCGTAGCGAAGATACCATTATTCTTCATGAGGTAACCACCGAACGAACAGGTTACAAATTAAAACTGCTGAAAGCCATTTTTTTTTAAACCGGAAATGATGTCTGTGTCACGAAAGAGGAATATGCTATGAAAATGCGACCACTGATCCCAACATAAGGTGATACTCTATACTTATAAAACGTATCGGAACTGCATTTGACATTTAATGAAAAAATCAACGCAATTGTTATTAGCTTTGATTATGCTATATTTGATACAGAGGAAACAAATGACCATTAAAATACATATTTAGAAGGAGTCCTTGATGAATGTTGTTCAGTTTAGAGGATATTTACTCTCATTACTACTTTTACTACCATTTGCAGTGAGAGCAGCTGAACCTTTTCCAGTTGTTCGGGTTAATCAGGCGGGGTACCTGCCAAATGCTCAAAAACGGGCGACTGTTGTATCAAGCTCTGTTTCTGCACTAAACTGGAGCCTTAAAGATGGAAGTGGAACAGTCGTTGCTGCCGGAAAAACAACGCCAATACCCGGGGTAGATGCAGCTTCCGGTGAGACTGTTCATCATCTTGATTTTTCAACAGCTACTAAAGCAGGTACAGGATATACTCTGGTGGTAACTGAGGGCGGGAAAGAAAATAAGAGTCACCCGTTTGATATTGCAGGGTCGATCTATTCAACAATGAGAAAGGACGCTCTTGCATACTTTTATCATAACCGCAGCGGGATTAAAATTGAAATGCCATACTGTGGACGTGCAGATCTGGCGCGGGCTGCAGGACATCCCTCTGATGTAGCTGCAACCTGGCCCGATTCTGACCAGGAAAACTATTCGCTCGATGTTACCGGTGGATGGTATGATGCCGGAGATCATGGTAAGTATGTTGTAAATGGTGGTATCTCAGTGTGGACAATGATGAATTTGTATGAACGTGCTGTTGCAGTAAATAAGACAGCTCAATTTGCGGACGGTACAATGAATATTCCTGAAAAATCAAATGGTGTTCCTGACCTGCTTGATGAGGCACGATGGCAGATGGATTTCATGCTTAAGATGCAGGTTCCCGAGGGAAAAAAGATGGCGGGTATGGTACATCACAAAATGCATGATGAGGGTTGGACCTCGCTTGGTCTTGCTCCCGGAGATGATGACCAAAAACGATATCTGCGTCCGGTAAGTACTGCAGCGACACTTAATCTTGTCGCAACCGCAGCACAGGCATCACGTATCTGGAAATCAATTGATGCATCATTCTCTGAAAAATGCCTGACAGCAGCTGAAAAAGCATGGGCTGCAGCGTTAGCAAATCCTGCAATATACGCTCCACTTCACAATGCCGGAGGCGGTCCCTATAATGACAATAATGTTGAAGATGAGTTTTACTGGGCAGCCTGTGAATTGTATGTGACAACTGGTAAATCTGAATATCTTACAAAACTTCAGGCATCAAGATACTATCTTGAAATGCCATCAACGTTAACCAGTGGTGAAGATGAGGGATTTAGCGGTTGCTTTACCTGGGGGTCTACTCAGGGTCTTGGCACGGTAACTCTCGCCCTTGTGAAAGGAAACCTTCCTGAAGCGGATGTTACAAAAGCCAGAAACGCATGTACTGCTGCGGCAGACACCTGGATCGCAAATATGGAGAAGGAGGGGTATATTGTTCCCATTAAAGCCGGAGATAACGGTTACCCCTGGGGTTCAAACTCATTTGTACTTAACAATATGATAGTGATGGCGCTTGCCCGTGACTTTACTAAAAATGATAAATACTTTACTGGTGTGACTGATGGTATGGATTATCTGCTCGGAAGAAACCCTAACGATAAGTGTTACGTTTCTGGGTATGGTGAGCGTCCACTTGAGAACCCGCACCATCGATTCTGGGCATATCAAGGTAATGCTGCATTTCCGAAACTACCGGCTGGCGTTGTTTCAGGAGGACCAAACTCAGGTCTTCAGGACCCGTTTGTTCAGGGTAATGGCTGGAAAGGCACCGGGACAGATGCAATGCCGCCGGCTAAATGTTATGTGGATCATATAGAATCATGGTCAACCAATGAGATCACAATCAACTGGAATGTAGCGTTAGCCTGGGTTACTGCATATCTTGATGAAAACAGTGATTTCAGTCCGTTAGCAGCCAGATCCTTTCAGGGCAACAACATTCATAATCAAGGGTTTTCCCCTGTAATTGAAACCGGTCGCAATTGTTTAGCTCTATCGTTAGGCACTATACGCGAGGCAAAAATCTCTATTCATACCGCCAGTGGAAAGGTTCTTTATTCTGAAAAGCTGATCCCGAAATCAGGTATGGTAACTATTGTAAACAGTATGTTTGCAAAAACAGCAGGGCTTTACATTGTGAATGTCGATAGTCAGGACGGTTCATTTCGAAAGAGTATTATAATTAAGTAATATAAGGTTTTTCAGCTGGAAGTAAGGCCGTCTTTTCAAAACATGAAAAGACGGCCTTTTTTTCTAAAAAAAAAGGGAGCGCCTATTATAAGCATAACAGAGTGTGGCGACTATTCCGGTGTGTAATAAAACATGATTCAGGTATAGGATGCATCGGTCCGGAGGCTGTCATACAATTGAAAATGCGCACAATGTCAAGTCGTCACGATGCGGAACACCATCTCTGAATGCATCGACATCACTGATGATAGCATTGACAACCAGTTCAGGATCATCAGTATTGGTAATCTGAAGTGTGTTCATGATTCGTTGTATACCATATGCGTCACTTGCCTCGTTAATTGCTTCCGCAAGGCCGTCGGTGTAGACAAAAAAACGGTCACCTTTTCTTAGGGGAATTTTAACTTCTTCGATGAATGGTTCAAGTGGCGTACAATCACCCAGTAACCCAAGTGCGATACCACTGCACTCGACTGATGCAGGCGTCGTATCGGTTGAACTGTATCGTATAAGCAATGGGTGTCCCGCTCGTGCGTAGGTTAGTGATGTCCGGTCATTTTTAATGATAATGCAGAGTAATGAGATAAATGACAACGCACTCAAATCACAGCGGATAGCATTATTTACTTCACAGATAAGGTTTGCTGCACTTGACTCATTGCGCGCTTTTATGCGAAGTGTTGTTCGAAGCATTGTCATATGCATGGATGCGGGAGTACCTTTACCGCATACATCACCTATTGCAATTATTACGTGGCCGTCCTCATTGACAAAATAGTCGAGATAATCACCTCCGACTTCATAGGCAGGCATATAATAACCGTATATTTCAATATTGGGGAGTGAGAATCGCGATTGCGGGATCAGTCTTTTCTGAATGTTTCGTGCAGCTGTCAATTCACCTTCAATACGTGCGGTCTTCTGAAGTTCATCGTAGTAAAGTGCGTTTTTCTGACACACGGCAGCTATTGTTGACAGAGTCATTACAACAGATCGCTCCTGTTCATAACGCTCTGCAAAATCGCTTGTGGTAAAGATAATAATGCAGCTGACAATAGTATCATCAGTACATAGTGGTACCAGCAGACAGCACGAATGATTAAACTGTACCGGCCAGTGAAACATATTTATTAGTGGGTGTTTACGCCAGTCGGTAATAAGGATCGGTTCAGTTAATTTACATACATTAAAATTGAGCATCGTTTTTTCACAGTAATTGTGAAGGTCCGCATGTTCAAAATGTGTTGATGCACTGCGGATAAGAAGAAGGTTATCATCAGTAAATTCACAGATACAGCCAGTCATATCAGGAATACATGATCGAAAACTCTCAAGTATCGCTGAGAACACATCAACCTGACACATATTTTGCGAAAGAGTAAATGATGTTTTGTAAAGAAATTCAAGATTCAGAAGCTGCTGCTCAAGAAGCGTATTGGTATTCTTTAATTCAATCGTCCGTTGCTGAACCTTGCGCTCAAGATCGATATTTGCATTCTCAAGTTCTTCCTCAATACGTTTCATATCTGTAATATCACGGGTAATGCCACAGGTTCCGATAATCTGTCCTTTTTTTGAACGGACCGGAACTTTGGTACTGGTGAACCATCTATTTTTATCGCTGACAAGCCACTGTTCCAGCTGTGCTTCCTGAGGTTGACCTGTTTGCATAATCGCCTTTTCAGCATTAAATGTATGCTGTGCGAATTCCTCAGTAAAAAAGTCAAAATCACTTTTCCCGATGGCATCCTGCGGATTATCAAGATTGCGTCTAGCTGACCAGGCTTTGTTAACCATCAGAAATCGGCTGTGTCTATCTTTGAAATAAATGCTGTCTGGAATATTGTTCATTAGCGCATATAAAAGGTCACCATCATGCACTACAGCATCAAAACGTTCACGAAGCTGCTTTTCAATGGATTCAAGTTCTAAAACACGGGCCTGCAATTGTTTGATCGTCATATCATCTGAAGTTTGACCAGTGGTGTCCATGTTACTTACCTTATACTATAAGTTTCATAATCAAGAGCTTATATAATAGTAACGATAGTGTGTTTTATAAAATTTCCCCTGATCATTAACAATACATCCTGAACCGGATTTTCGCAAGTACATCAGCTTTAAGTGTTATTAAAAAAGTATATTCTGAAGAATTTTGAAATGATCGGCAAAAAGGTTGTGGTATCCCGGAACCAGACGGATAAGGCTGCTGCTTTATCGGTTTAAAAAATACAGCATAAGGAGTTTCTGTGGGAAAAACGTATCTGCACTGGTATGATGAAAATTTTCATCGGTTGACAAATGGAGGCATATGGCTTCGAGGTGGAGAAATTAATGTTCTTGATAATAGTGAGTTTGATAATCGTTCCTTCAGAGTAGTAATTACAAGGTTGTCAACATACTGGGATACGGCCGATTCGTTTACACACAAACTGCTGTATCAGATGATTACTTCACATGATGACATATATGCAGACTTTGCCTATCTGCCGCCGCTTTCCGATGCTGATGTGTTTAATGAATGCGGTGTTCCATGGATTCTCGGGACATCATCAAAATATGGAGCGGACGCATTTGATATCGTGGCAATTTCCAATTCCATTGTACAGGAAATTGTCAATATTCCGTCGATGCTCAAACGCAGTGCAATTCCATTACGTAAAAGTGAACGTATGGAAATGCCGGAAATTCCACTGGTAATACTTGGCGGCGCCAATGCCCTGTATACATCATCATTGCAGACAGAGGATCCTTTTATTGATGGTATTTTTGTCGGTGAGGATTCCTTACAGATTAAGCAGTTGTTTACTATTGCCCGGGAGTGTAAGGAACGTAAATTGGCAAAGAGGCAAACACTTGAAATGCTTGAATCCGTTGATGGCTTTTATCAGCCGGATCACTGTAAAAAAACAGTTAAATATACAACTGCAGGTTTTGATACCGGAGCAATTTTAAAGAACGGTCCTGTAATGTATACTGCGGAACAGATGGGAAGCGGAAATTGTGCGATCAGTGAAGGTTGTCCCTGTTTTTGCTCATTTTGTGCTGAATCATGGGGCAGAAAACCATATCGTGAATTATCTGTTGACAAAATAAAAGCTGCTGTGCTTGAAGAAAAAGCAATGATGGCCCTTGAGACGATTGAGTTGTATAGCTTTAATTTTAATATGCACAGTGGTTTTTATGAAATTATCAATGAGCTCGTTCCGATGGTTGCATCAATAGGACTCAAAAGTCAACGTTTCGACATGATCGCAAAGGATCCGGAAATTCTCAAGTGTCTTCACGCGATAGGGAAGACAAGTATAACATGTGGTCTTGAAGGCATCAGCGGACGAATGCGGAAATATCTCCATAAGAGTCTTGATGACAGTGATCTCAGGTTAAGTTTATCGATGTTAATCCGTGCACCGATACGGGAATTGAAAATATTCCTTATTGCTACCGGCAAGGAGACAAAAGAGGATTTCGATGAGTTCTGCGAGCTGCTTGCATATATCAATTCTGTTATAACGATGGCCGGTCGTAAACCGCGAGTTATTTTTTCTATGACACCGTTGGTACGTTTTCCGTATACACCTCTCGAAAAAGAAGCTGCACCGCTGCCACTTGAATGCAGGGAGGTCGTTCTTCAAACTGAACGTTTTGTCAATTCCCGCGGTTTTGAGTTCCGCGACAGCGCCAATCATCATGATTATTATCTATCACAGATTATTGTTCGTGCACAGAGTAATCAGGTAAGAAATGTTTTGTTTGCAACGATCCTGCA
>CAYMGX010000015.1:0-46597 GCA_964390065.1 uncultured Fibrobacter sp.
CTTGTCAAATATGCAGCATGAAGTGGGAAGTATTTAATTGCCGGAATAATAGTAAAAAATAATCCATCAAACAGATGTTTACAGTCAGGTTTAAGAGGAGAATGATGTGAAGATGAAAATATCGATAGTAACGATTTTTGTTATTATAGCAATAGCTCTAAACAATTGTAATACCAGACAATCATCTTCTGTTATCACGGCGGCACCGCAAAGAATCATCTCACTCGCACCAAGTATCACTGAAACACTTTTTGCCTTTGGACTTGGCAGCAAAGTGGTCGGTGTTACGACCTATTGCAAATATCCTGATTCTGCATTGGCAATTGAAAAAATCGGTGGTTACGCTGATGCAAACCTTGAAAAAATTGTATCACTAAAACCGGATCTTGTAATTGGCACAACTGAACATGTTGTACAAAAAGAATACCTTCAGCGCGTAGGTATCAAAGTGTTGACAGTCAATTACTCATCACTCGATTCAACGCTGGAATCTTTTTTACGAATTGGTAAAGCATGTGGTGTTGACAGTTGTGCAATTTCGCTGGTTGCGGAATTTAAGGAATCTATCAATCAGTTTAATGCAGTTGAAATTGCTTCAAGACCATCTGTAATGCTTTGTGTTGGACGAACAAATCCCGGTGAAGGAGTTATTCGGAGTGTTTACCTGGCAGGAAAGAGTACGATCTATAACGAAATTATTGAGGCCGCGGGAGGGAAAAATGCATTTAATGATTCACTGCCGCAATACCCGAAGTTGTCACCTGAAGGTATCATGTATCTTGATCCTGATATTATAATTGATGTTGCATCGGCTATGAGTAACTACAACTGTACCGATCTCATTAGAGATTGGCAGGGTATGAAAAATGTTAAGGCTGTTGAGCAAAAAAATGTATTTTGTATAGATAAAGGGTATGCAACCGTTCCGGGACCGCGTATCCTGCTTCTTATTGAGGACCTTAGGAAAATAATGAGAAGCAGTAGCAGCAAATCCTGATTACTGTTGTCAATTCAGATCCACCAATGGAAATTTTATGCACATAAACGATACTGCAATTTCAATTGATAACATCACACTGAAATTGTCAGGCAGGGAAATACTAAAACAGGTATCATTTGATATCAGGGCGAATGAACACTGGGCCGTTATCGGTCCCAACGGTGCCGGGAAATCATCACTTATTAAAATAATCGCCGGTATGATTCCTCAGACTGACGGAGTTGTTCGTGTTAATAATAAACCGGTAAAACACTACTCGTCACGAAACAGGGCATCACTTATTGCCTATGTTCCCCAAAAACCCGAAAACGCAATTCCTTATACTGTAAATGACTATGTTATGCTCGGACGTTTTTGCAGAATGAGCGTGCTTGGAATTCCTGATAAACATGATCAGTCTGTTGTTGATGATGCCCTTGATATTTGTGACGTTTACAGTATGAAAGAACGGTATGTTTATTCACTGAGCGGAGGAGAGCTTCAGAGGGTTTTACTCGCAGGAGCAGTTGCACAGGAATCACCGATTCTGCTTCTTGATGAACCAACGACATACCTGGATCCGGCGCACGACAAGCTGTTTTTCAATGCACTTGACAGATTGAACGCTCGTGCTGCGTTGACCGTTGTAATGGTAACTCATGATATCAATAGTGCTATTTATCGATGTTCGTATATTGCAGTAATTCGTGACGGGGCACTTTATTACACTGGAAAAAGCAGCGAGTTTCGTACACAATGTCCGGAAATGTTAACTGAGATATTTTCAATTCAGTTCAGGAGATACCGGTGTGTCAATGATGGATTCGATGTTTTCGGATCATGGGAGGAGTAAGGTTTCATGAAACACAGGATTCTCATTGTGGCAGGTATTACCGTTGCTGCTGTTATGTCAATAGTGCTGTGCCCTTTTTTCGGTATTCACACATTCAGTCCGGGAAGTATTATCAAGGATGAAAATATAAGGTATATATTTACACAGATAAGAATTCCAAGAACATTGGTAGCCATGTGTGCCGGTGGTGCACTGGCTGTCTGTGGTATGGTTTATCAGGCGCTTTTCAGAAATCCGCTCGCTGATCCCTATACGCTTGGTGTATCAAGCGGTGCATCACTGGGGGCTGCAATCTGTATTTATACCGGTGTAGGAGGGATAGTCCTTGGTTTACCAATAGTTATTGCCGGTGCATTCACAGGTGCACTAATGTCCGTGTTACTGATATATGTATTTGCATGGTCCCGTGATTCAAATTCCAGTACGCTTCTGCTTGCCGGAGTTATTGTGGCGACACTCTGTTCCGGGCTTATCATGTTTATCCATTTTATTTCAGGAGTACATCAGTCTTTTCAGATTGTACGATGGATTATGGGAAGCGTTGACAGTATGAACTATCAGATGCTTGGCATAATTGGAATACCGGTTTTTATATTTATGATCGTTGCAATTCCTGTTATGACACAACTTGATCACTTTCTAACCGGAGATAGCATTGCTCATTCACGCGGTATCAACATTCAGAAAAGCCGGATACTGTTTATTACTGTGACTGCTTTGATAATTGGCGTAATTGTTGCCATTTGCGGTCCGATTGGTTTTGTAGGCATACTTGGACCTCATGCCTGTCGGATGATTCTCCCCGGTGTAAAGCATAAGATGCTTGCGTACACATCATTTCTCACCGGTGGTACGTTTCTTGTAATTACTGATACGCTCGCACGCTCGATTACACCACCAACCGAGATTCCTGTCGGGATCATAACATCGATTATCGGTGGACCGTTTTTCCTGATTTTGTTATTTAAAAGAAGAAAAAAATTAATGGTATAATACACTCTCAATTCCATTCAAATAAAGGTAGATCAAAATTTTACATTATGAATAACTATAAACGGAAAAAATATCCTTTCAGATTGGGAACGACCTCATATATCCTGCCTGATGATATTTTACCAAATGTGTTGTATTTGACCCCGCTTGTTGATGACATCGAACTGGTACTTTTTGAATCTCCGGATTTTTCAAATATCCCGTCAGTTTCACTGGTTGAACAGTTCAGGGATTATGCGGTACCTAACGAATGCGGGTATACAGTGCATCTTCCAATTGATAGAAAAGCCGGATCGGATAATCCTGCAGAACGAAAACTCTTTTGTGAAACAGCGATAAACATTGTTGAGCGTACAAGTATACTGGAGCCCCGTGCATGGGTACTTCACTGTGAGGGAATTAATGGTGATGCATCTCCGAAAGAGATAGTACACTGGCAGGAACGATGTCTTGACACTATAAAAATACTGACAGAAAAAATCGGGGATTCATCAAGGTTAGTCATTGAAAATTTGTCGTATCCAGCCGAATGGAATTTTGACATCGTCAAAAAGGGTAAATGCAAGTACTGTCTTGATGTCGGGCATTTGTGGATAAGGGGCGATAACAACTGGGAAGAGATCTGTGCAAAAATGCTCCCGGATACCAGAGTGGTACATCTTCATGGCGTATGTGACGGAAAAGATCATGTCTCTTTGCATAAAGGAAGTAAGGATGTACTTTTGCGTTTTGTAAGGCTACTCGCATCGATGCACTATAATGGTATTGTGACGCTTGAAATATTCAGTCAGAATGATCTGTATGAATCACTCAGTCTGTTCGAAACACTCTGGGAACGGCAGTAATGTGGTGCCATGATACCTTTGAGAAAACTATTCTGTTCTATTTAACCTTGATTCTTTCTCAAGTTCTGATGCAATCAGCTGTTTTACTATTTTGTCAGTATCAAAATCGGGAACTGTATGCAATGCAAAGATCGCATTATCATCATGGTCAAAAACAGTTTTTAATATATCATTCGCACATTCAATTGGAATTTCATTGATTGGAATACCCGCAGTCTTCTGACGAAAAAAATCTTTTCTGCGGATCTTCTCAAAAAAGTTGGGAGCAATACAGTAGGTTATTGTTCCTTTGGTTTTGTGATAGAATGTTACACTGATTGATTCATCAAACGATGCCGAAACAAACTCTTTACCATACGCCAGATCAAGCAGCTTTTGAACACCGTGCTGGTACGATGAAAGGAAACACACTTTACTTGTGCAGATGACTGCAAATAAGTCATCAGGTTTGGTGGTTTGGCAATCAGGACTATATCCGGGTTCAACAACGGAAAGTCGCTTCTGTAAACGTGGCAAACGCCCGTTTGTGATATTTTTGTACAAATCAAGGTAATAACACGGATCTATCATACAAAAACTCCTGCAAAAATGGCTTGTCAGTATGCGTTTCTTACTATTAGACGCATGAAGCAGTCGATTTGTATCGTTTTTTTTTAATTATTTCAACAATGGGTGCAAGATGCCTGTAACGTGTCACTTATCGCTTAAACAGTCTGAGCGTTTTTCTGATAATTCCCTTTTCGTTAGCAATATCCCTGACAATGATAATGGTGAGTGGTATCATAAGTGTGCGTAAGAGGCCATTATATTTGATGTTATACTTACTATGCCTTCTTTTTGATTTTAATTTGTTGTCAATAATCTGATCCTGATCGTTTGATTCAACAGGTCTGAAAAAATCTCTGAATCCCATGCGTATCCTCTGGTTGGTTGTCTTAAAAAGGTTTCTATTTGCTTCGCAGCTGATCCCGTTTAAATATTAAATGCATGGTTAACTTTACACATGCCATATTCTCTATCCTCATATTGAAGTATACAATTCAAAAGTAAAGAATAACAATATGAAGGTTCCATAAATAAACTTAAAGGCGGAGTACCGTATGATATTTCGCCTTTGATAATGTCAATGTTGCGTAATTGATATGTGTCCTACATTATAAAAGAGGCAAAACATGTTTATTCATGACATCCTCCGTCTGGTGTACCAGCATGTTCTGACACTGGAATGCCATCGGCATCATCACTACCTATTAGTAACTCAGGCACATCCACAAACTGCAATCAGTTCATCAGGAGTAACCGATGCAGTTCCAACTTGTGCAACAGTCAAACCTGCTGCATGGTTGGAAATGAATGCGGCTTCAAGAGGTGATGCACCGCAGGTGAACGATGCTGAAAAAACACTGATAACAGTATCTCCTGCCCCGGTAACATCAAATACCTTTCGCGCTTCTGTCGGAAGGTGGCTCATTGTCCGTTTCTGACTGTCAAAAAGTGCCATCCCGCGTTCACTAAGGGTTATCAGAAGATAGTGGGGATTTAGATTGTCGAGTATCTTCCATCCGATCTGTTTGATATCTTCGTCGGTACATTGACGGTAAGGAATGCCAACCATCGCGCATGCTTCCTTAAGGTTTGGTGTGATCACTGTAACACCCTTATAAAGTTCAAAATGACGGTCTTTGGGATCAATTGCGACGAATTTTTTATTTGATACACATTTTTCTATAATTTTACCAATCAGAGGCTGAGAAATAGTTCCTTTTCCATAATCAGATATGATAACACCATCAACGGCAGGGAAGTTCTTCTCAAACAGTGCCCAGATTTGATCTGTCTCTTCGGTAGTAAGGTCGCAGATAAGCTCCCTATCGGCACGAACAACCTGTTGGGTACGGGCCATAATTCTGGTTTTTATAATTGTCGGCCGGTGGGATGATTCAACGAGGCCATCGGAGGAACAGTTGCTATCAGCGAGTGCTTTTTTCAAGTGTTTTGCATTATCATCTTTGCCACAGATTGAGATCAGTTTTGGCGTAATACCAATACTTTTAAGGTTCTGAACCACATTGGCTGCACCACCAAGTCGTCGGGTAACAGAATCAACTTCTACTATCGGTACCGGAGCTTCAGGAGAGATTCTTCGAACATCACCCCACATATACTCATCAATCATGACATCACCGATAACAATAAGTGAGGCTGTTTTAAATTTTGAGACTATCGCATTCAGACGATCACATGGTATTGAGTAGTCTGGCATCAGAATCCCTTTCCGAAGATTAAAAACAAAATTAGTTTGTTAAATGGAATATAAAAAGGATTGATAATTGCACTGAATACAGGAATTTTTAAACCCCATTCAGCAATCAATAACACCATAAATACAATTGGAAGGTGTCGGCTTTTTTCAATATATCCGGGTATCCACTTGTTTGGGAGTAATCCAATAAGGATTTTTGACCCATCAAGAGGGGGAACCGGTATCATGTTAAAAAATGCTATGCCAATGTTTATGAGAATGGCAAGTTGTAAAAACTGGTTGAGATAATCTCCCTGAGCGATAAGACCGGGATTGTTCATTGCAATATAGCGGAAAGTATATCCAAAAATAAAAGCCAGAATAATGTTGGACACCGGTCCTGCAAGGCTGACAAGCAGGATATCTCTTTTAGGATTCTTGAAGTAATAACTATTTACGGGCACAGGTTTGGCCCACCCGAATGGACCAGCCAGAAGCATTAATGTCCCGAAAAGGTCAAGGTGGGAGATCGGATTTAGTGTCAGGCGCCCTTCATTTCGCGCGGTGTTGTCTCCCAGTTTCCATGCGACCCAGCCATGAGCATATTCATGAAATGTAAGTGCTATAAGAATTACAGGAAATCTTAAAATGATATCAATCGGATTATCAAACATCTGATTACAACCTTTACTTAATAATTATGAGCACCTTGAATATCAGTTTTTGTCTTCAAAGAAGCAAGATAATCATCCGATTCCTTTATCATTTCAGATACGGTAATCATCCTGAATCCGCGTAATCGGAGCTCATCGATAAGTTTTCCCAGAATCGTGTACATCTGCATCGCCTGCTCTTTTCTTGCTGTACCAAGATGCATTAAAATAATTCCACCATTAAGTGCAGTATTCGATTCAGCAATACTGATTATTTTCTCAAATACTTCCTGCGGCGTTTTAAATCCGGGGGTGTTTTCATCAGGAATCCAGTCGTTGCTGTCAAGATTTTCCCTGAAACTTTTTGCAACCCGCCATCCAATATGACGAAATCCGGCTTGCTGAGCCCACTCGCAAATTGTCTTGTTGAATTCTCCATACGGTGCGCGCCACAGCGGTTGCATCTTTTGTCCGGTGATTGAATAATAAAGCTCGCTATTTTTCTGAAGTTCTCTGTGGATCGTTTCTGCAGTAATATCCGGCAGTGTCGACTGAATGTGATTCTGTTCATATGTTGTAAGGTGCGGATGACTCAGTGTGTGGTTGCCGATTTCATGACCACCTGAAAGAATCTGTCTGACAATGTCCGGGTAACGTTTTAGAAAATGCCCTGTTAAGAACATTGTAGCTTTTACATTTCGTGAGCGTAGTGTATCAAGTATCGGCAAGGCAACATTTGCCTCCGATGCACCATCAAAGGTAAGGCAGACCGCTTTAAGTGCTGTCGAACCGTTATCAAAGGAGAATGTATTGTTTTTCCCAGGGTGATAATATACCGGTTGACGTTCTCTGATTTGTGCCGGCCGATTATGTAGAGGTTTTTGAGGTTCCGGTTCGATGTATTCAAAATTAACCAGATCGGTCAGGGATGATGATGTATCGCTGGCTGCACGGTTGCTTTCCTGTAATGTGCGGATGAGATTGCTACGGCTTTGTGCCAGTGTATCATTTTCGTTTTTTAGTTTGTAAATTTCCCGGATTCCCAGGCTTGATAGTGACACGACAGCAAGTACAAGAGTGATTGCTGCCCATATAACAGGTGCATTTGATTTACGGGGAATCTGATTCTTTAAATATGTATCAATGAACTCTTTAGGAATACAGGTGGACACACAGTAGAGGTTTCCTTTATACATGAGTGCACACTGACCACACAAACTTTTTCCACATGTTTTACATTTGCCGATTGAACCCGCACTGTGACCACATGATAGTACTGATGGTGTACCGGAAGGCTTGCGTGCATGATGTCCGTTCTTTTTTGATTTGCCCATTATTTAAAGATAAATCCGGTAAAGGTTGCAATGATCTTAAAAATCAATTTTTCACGGCGTATGTGCGGACGGTTATTTGATCCTTAGTGTTATTTATTTTATTATCAATAAATTACTGGTGACTTTCAAGATATTTTATTGTCCCGGTATGCTGGATAGACATACGATACATCTTATTGTATTACCTGTATATTCTGACGATACCCGTTTGTTACCTGACACAGTACCTGTTTCATTATTGCTAATTTTGCTATCAAAATCGCACGTATCATCTCTGCTGTTTCATTAAAAAACTACTGGCAACAATCAGTGCAGAAATTTATAATTAGTTGTACCTTAACAAACAGGTGATAGTTTATGTACAGTATTGAAATAAAAAATCTTACAAAAATATACCGTAAGGGATTTTGGGGTATAAAAGTACCTGCCGTCGTTGATGTCTCTTTTAATGTTCACAGTGGGTATGTCACCGGATTTGTTGGTCCCAACGGTGCAGGAAAAACGACAACAATAAAGACAATCATGGGACTCGTTTATCCTCAGAAGGGCGAAGTGCGGGTACATGGATGCAGTATTGCTGATTACCGGGCCCGCAACGGTGTTGCCTATTTGTCGGAGCAGCCGTATTTTTACGGACACTTAACAACGCGTGAATCACTTGCTTTTGCATCACAACTGCTAAGTCTGGATAACAAAAGAATCAATGCCGAGATTGATAGGGTGCTTGATCTTGTCGAGCTGACGCATAAGTCAAAATCAAAGGTAAAAGAGATGTCCAAAGGGATGCAGCAGCGCCTGAACATGGCGCAGGCACTTCTTGGAATGCCAAAACTTATGATTCTTGATGAACCGATGAGCGGCATGGATCCGCCGGGGCGCCGTCTGTTCAGGACACTGTTTAAAGAGCTTGCTAAAAGTGGAATAACCATTTTTTTCAGTACTCATGTGCTTGAGGATATCGAGTCGGTTTGTGACAGGGTGGTTGTTTTATCAAAAGGGGAAAAAACCTATGATGGTGCAGTGAATGAGTTACTTGAAAAGGGATTCAAAGGAACAGAAATTGAACTGGAACAGAATCCGCAGGCACTTACAGAGCAGATTTTAAACGCCGGATGCACTGTCGATCAACAGTCTGAACGATCATGGATAATTACTGTCCCGCCTGGTATTGACAGTACAATTATACTTGAGATCTTAAGTAATAACAAACTGTATCCATCAAGAATAGAACGTCGGAAATCAAGTATGGAAGAGCTCCTGTATAGTGGAGGAGGTGCAAAATGATCAAATCAACCAGCTATATTGCACAGAATACATTCAAGGAGACTATCCGTAATAAGATTTTGTATAATATCCTGCTTGTCGCCGGTATTGCACTGGTGCTATCAATATCATTTGGTGATCTGTCGGTTTTTTCAAGAGGACAGGTGATGGCGGATTTCGGACTTGCGACAATGTCGCTTACCGGACTGCTGCTTGCGGTATTTATCGGCGTCGGGATGCTTGGTGTGGAGATTACCACAAAAACAATTTACGGTGTAATAACAAAACCTGTCACCAGAACATCATTTATACTGGGCAAGTTTTTTGGCCTGATTGCAACACTGATGCTTAATTTTATTTTGATTGCAGCGGTATTTTTCATAACTATCAGGGTAATGGGGGCGGGGCAGAGCTTTACAATGTTTTATGCAGTACTGCTTCTGTTGATTGAAATGATAGTGATTGTTGCGGCCGCAATATTCTTTTCGTCATTTACAACACCAACACTGTCTGCCATCTTCACGCTTGGTTTTTATATTGCAGGGCATCTTAACGATCTTGTTAATATAGGAGCGGAACAGCAGAACAATCCGGTATGGCGTTCGATTCTGAAAGGCCTGTTTTATATACTGCCGAATCTTGAGAACTTTAATATCCGTACAGCAGTGGTTTATAGTCTCCCGGTACCATCAGGGTTTATCGCAATGGCGATACTCTATGGTTTTCTGTATGCGTCAATGCTGCTGCTGCTGTCAATTGCACTGTTTTCCCGGAAGGACTTATGATACATAAAATTTACTGGGGAATTGCAGTGATACTTATTGCAGGAGGTGTTTATTGTTCACAGACTTATTTGTCAAAAAATACCGATCCGGGATGGAAAACGGAGAGTTTCTCCTATCTGCCCGATAATGAGCGTATTAAGGATGTCCTGCTTGGATATGAAACAACGGTTTCACATTATTTATGGATCAGATCGGTGATTTATTTTGGTGAGCATTACAAGGGTGACAAACGCTATTTGTGGATTGTCAATATGCTTGATATTATTACAAAATTAAACCCGCTCTTTTATCCTGCCTATGAATTTGCAGGGGTACTTCTGCCGGATATCACAACCAATCCTGATATTCCCAGGATATTACTTGAACGTGGATTGACAAAGCTGAATAATCGTCAGTGGAATATTGCGTTTTATATGGGAATGCTCTATTATCAGAAGTATTCTGATACATATACCGCAGCGAAATACTTTGAAATCGCATCCCGATTCAACTCGCCGCACAAAGCAAAATACGCAGCACTTGCGGCTGCTTTTTATAAAAAATCAGGATTGGAAAAGGATGGTTTAAGTTTTTTATTGTTTATGTATGAAACGTCAGATAACCCCGAAGTAAAACGTCATTTGAAAGAAAAAATTGAACACTATGTGAAGATGTAACTTGGGGTATGTGATACGTAGCAAGTAGAAGACAATCTCAGCAATTCTTACGTGTCACTTGTTACTTTTTTCAAAAAGGAGCGCTGTGATGACAAAGTGGGAGTATCAGTTAATTATTGCGGAGAAATATGGTAAGGGGATATTCGGTCATGTTATGCCAAAAGAGGTGTCATGGAAAGTTCATTATGTCAATGGTGAAACAATGCAGAACTGGGATGATATTCCGCTCTACAACTTTTTGAATCGTCTTGGTGAACAGGGGTGGGAAATGGTTACTATGAACGAGCACACAATAATTCGTACCGGGACACTGCCGGTGGAACACCTGTATGTCGCAATGAAACGGGAAAAGGTGTAGGAATGTATTTTCCCAAAACGCTGAAAGCAACGTAATCTTTGAATTGTGGCTGTCATGCAATGCGTTATATTATGTGGTACACATCACCCGTAATGTTTTTAAAAATAAAACTTCTTCCTTTTCAGCGTATCAAAAACTATTTTAACTACCTCTTTTATTCCAGGTAGTGTAATTACTGGATTACTATGTAAACGTAAGAAAATAACTGAATTATACATAACAATGTTCAATGGAGGAAAGAATGGGAAGAGGAGACTCACGTACAAAAAAAGGCAAGATTTTTAAAGGTTCTTATGGCAAGAAACGTCAGAGAAAATCTAACGCGACACAGAAATAATCTGCTCTATATAAAGGGCGACTCTCATAGTTGCCCTACAGACTACCGCTTCAATAGATAATTCATTTTAATACGTATTCTCATGCTTTAGGAAACAGAATTGCGGCTACGAATTTCATCATATTTGCAAACTGAATACTACCGGTGTAGAATTTTTATCACATCTTATATTACAACGCTTACAGAAAACAGATATGTTTCGAACTGTTCTTGTGTTAAATTTCTCTTTAACCTCATCGGAACAAACGGCTGTCCACGTTCGTTAACAAGCTCATAGTCACGTACCTGCATCTCCATTGACCAAGCTGATGATTCGGTGTATCATTTGGATGAATCATCCTTGTGTACAATGTAGGTCAGATTTTCAGGAAGCTTTTTGAGTGCTTTTCGCAGAAATGATGGATTGAGCGTTACTGATTCTATTGTGTCAAGAGAATGCCACTGAAAGCGCAGAGTGGAATCGTATTCTTTTTCTGAAAACAGGTCTCCTTTTGCAAGAAGTGTGTCGGGAACTGATAGTAAAAAATAAAAAGCAAGTTCATGCGTGTCCCGGTTGAAAGAGTGAAAAAAGTTTTCCATCACCCATAGCGGCCTTATAATCCTGCAGTCAACACCAAGTTCTTCCTGCATTTCCCGGATGACTGAGCATTCCGAAGACTCTCCGAATGCAACACGACCACCCGGGAGCGACCAGTAAGGATTGTCATTAATCCTGTGAAGTAATACTTTATTATCATGAATAAGAATGCCGACCGCACGGAAATTAAAACGGTTGTTGTTGCGGTCAAAAACGAGGTCGTTATGCATAATTTTTAGTAATTCCGATCTGCTGAGTAAATTTACTGGAGCACTGGTTACGAATCAAAATGGTACATTTAAGCATGTTGTTTCTGCCTCTGTACCGGATTCCCTTTTTGTTCGTTCATCTATAAAAAAGGCACCCTTGCAGGTGCCTTTACAGTAGCATTAATGAATATCAATTAGTCAACAACCGTGTAGTCTGCATCAACCGCGCCATCTTTATCCTTCTTATCTTTTGGCGGCTTCTGCTGACTCTGCTGCGGATCGGCACCGGGATTAGGAGTACCCTGTGGACCAGCACCAGCGCCTGCTGCACCTGCATTTTTATACATCTGTTCAGCCATTGAGTGTGATGCTTTCATAAGCGCGTCAATACTTGCCTTGATTGCTTCAGTATTGTCACCCTTTGATTTCTCCTTAAGATCATTGAGTGCTGCAGTAATCTTCTCTTTATCTTCTGCAGAGATCTTATCACCGGCCTCACCGAGAGTTTTCTCTGTCTGGTAAATAATCTGATCGGCCTGATTTTTTACCTCAACCCGCTCTTTTTCCTCTTTGTCATGTGATGCATTCGCTTCTGCTTCCTTGACCATCTTGTCTATATCTGAATCAGAGAGATTGGAGGATTCAATCTTGATCTGCTGCTGTTTACCGGTTCCAAGATCTTTTGCACTGACATTTATAATACCGTTTGCGTCAATGTCAAAAGAAACTTCAATCTGAGGAACACCGCGAGGTGCCGATGGGAGACCAAGAAGATCAAATTTTCCAAGGAGACGGTTATGTTGTGCCATTTCACGTTCACCCTGATAGACCATGATTGTTACAGCGGTCTGATTGTCAGCTGCAGTTGAGAATACCTGACTTTTCTTTGTAGGAATTGTTGTATTTCTCTCGATAAGTTTTGTCATTACACCACCGAGTGTTTCGATACCGAGTGATAGTGGTGTTACGTCAAGAAGAAGAACATCCTTCACACTTGAATCACCACTGAGAATCGCACCCTGGATTGCGGCACCAACAGCAACTACTTCGTCGGGGTTGACAGATTTGTTCGGGATCTTACCGAAAATCTCTTCAACTTTTGCCTGAACTGCAGGCATACGTGTCGCACCACCAACGAGTATGACCTCGTCAATTTCACTTGGGCTCATTTTTGCATCAGCAAGTGCTTTTCTGCAAGGTTCTCCAGAGCGAATAATCAAATCTGCAGCAAGCTGCTCAAATTTTGCGCGGGTAATATTCATGTCAAGATGACGAGGACCGCTTGCGTCGGCAGTGATAAACGGGAGATTTACATTTGCCTGCATTGCTGATGACAACTCGATTTTTGCCTTTTCAGCAGCTTCTTTAAGACGCTGTAATGCCATTCTGTCATTACGTAAATCAATTGAATTTGTCTTCTTGAATTCCTCTGCGATATGATCAATCAGCACTTTATCAAAGTCATCACCACCAAGATGTGTATCACCATTGGTCGATTTTACTTCAAAAACACCATCACCGATTTCAAGAATGGAGATATCAAATGTACCACCACCAAGGTCATAGACAGCGATCTTTTCGTTCTTCTTTTTGTCAAGACCGTATGCAAGCGCAGCAGCTGTAGGTTCGTTAATAATACGTTTAACATCGAGACCTGCAATGCGTCCGGCATCTTTTGTTGCCTGGCGCTGAGCATCATTGAAATATGCAGGTACCGTAATAACCGCTTCAGTTACTTGTTCACCAAGGTAGTCTTCAGCAGCCTTTTTAAGATACTGAAGAATCATCGCAGAGATTTCCGGTGGGGTGTAGTTTTTGTCAAGAATATTAACTTTTACGTTTTCTTCCGGAGATCCGACTACTTTATAAGGAACGCGTGTCTCTTCAGATGCAACTTCGTTATGTTTACGTCCCATAAAACGTTTGATAGAGTAAATGGTGTTTTCAGGGTTTGTAATTGCCTGTCGTTTTGCGATTGCCCCAACAAGACGTTCACCACTTTTTGTAAAGCCAACAATAGACGGTGTTGTCCGTCCGCCTTCTGAATTGGGAATAACAACCGGTTTTCCACCTTCCATAACTGATACACATGAGTTTGTTGTTCCGAGATCTATCCCGATAATCTTGCCCATAATTTCCTCCTGATAAGAATTTAATTGTGCCATTAATAAATGCAAAGCATGTGCCAGTTACGGATATAACTGAAAAGTCTTATCCGGACACATGTCTGTAAATGTTGCATGTATTTCATAACGCATTGAAATAAAATGAAATACGTAACTATGTCGGTTTAACTAAGTAGTTAAGATAACGTGTATAGCTACATATTCCAATGTGCAGAACTGAACTAAGATGTTTCATTATAGAACAAGGCCGGTAGCCTGTCTGGTAACTGTTCAATAATGAATGGCTTAAGAGACTGTATTGATGTCGTGGTTGCCGGAAAAGAATAATCGTTTGGAATATCGATAATTGTATTTTAAATGCAGTTTTGTGAGTCGTACAGCGGCGGGAATAAAATAAACCGGAATAGATAACCGAATGTTTTAACTGAATAGATAAATAGAACATTAAAAGGGATGGTCATATGCGATGGATAAAATATTTTCCGGTGTTTCTCGTGATACTGCTGAGTTCTCTTTCTGCAACAGCAATGAATTTTGGAAAGAGTGATTGTTCTGCGTGTTCAGCAAAAGTAACAAGACAATTTATGTTTATTCAACCTGGTGCAGTCTGGCTTTCGTTGGAAAAACTAAATGATTATCTTGTACTTCAGGGACTATCAGAATTCAATGACAGAAGCCCTTCACTGACTATCGGTCATAGAAAAGAATTTAATCGGCTCTATTTTGAATCAGGTTTTACATTCAGATATCATGACGATCATACGAGAGCAAATTTGAAAACATCTCTATTTAATGGAACATATATCTGGAATACAGGATTTAATACATTGCCACAGGCACTACCGTTAACATTGTTTCCGTTTGCGGGTATGGGTATCGGTGGTACATTTATGCATGTAAGAAGTGATTCAAGAGCTTTTTCAGATGCAATTGTATCTAATGGACCTGATATTACAATGTGGCAGGGTGCATTTCTCTTAAATGCAGGTGTTGGTTCTGATTTCATTGTACAGAAAGCATCTCACGGTTTTGTGGTTGGTATTCGCGGTGGTTACGTATTCGACCCGTTTACAAAAAAGAGAGACTGGCGTTCACGTGGTACAAAGATCACTAATCTGCCGATTCTTGATCAAAGTGGTCCCTATATTCAACTTGTGATCGGTGGATGGGGAGAGCGTAACAAAAAAGAAAAAGCAGCTGAACGGGAGTGATTTACAAATGTCGCATTGAAGATATCACAGGCTTTACCGGCAGGTGATCAGATCAAATCGCTGCAATGGTACTAAAAAGAGAATGCGGGTCAATTGAATGAAATAAAAAAGGCATATCATTTGATATGCCTTTTTTATTGTGTTATAACAGATAGCTATTTTTTCCCAAGTTTGATATCAATTAACTCCGGTCTCCGGAAGTGAATGATTGATATAATTCCAACAAAAAGAAAGCCGGATGCATAAAGAACTAAGAATGGACTAACAATGAAATTTGTATAGCCGAAAAACATTTGAAAACTGGCAAGGCAGTATATACCAAGAAGAATTTCTATGACGCAGGTAATATCTTTAATAGGACGATAAGCGCCACGGCCTTTTGACTGACCTTTTTTGGGAGTTCTGATAAATGGAGACTCTTTCTTGAAGAGTGCTTCCAGAACTGCTTTACCATTATTAACGGCAAGTCCGGTACCAATGAGCATCATGGCCGGGATCAACAGAATCTGTTTTCGGATCCGGTTGCCGATAAAATGCTGCGAAACCATATACATCGTTGATGGACCACTGGCTGCGAGAATCATACAGAAAATAAGGCATGCAAACCAGAACGGTGGCAGGTATACCTTAACATAATAAAGCACTGGCATGGTGAGCAGTGCAAGTAAAAGCATAAGGGGATGCACCGAATAGTGAGTAAGATGAAAAACCGCCTGCATTGACTTGAATGCAGAGATCTTCTTTTTCATAAGCATTGGAATAATTTTGATGGCAGTCTGAATTGAGCCCTTTGCCCAACGGAACTGCTGATTTTTGAATGCATTAATGTCCTCAGGAATCTCTGCAGGAACCTCAAGGTTTGGAACATATTCTGTCTCCCAACCTGTAAGCTGCATTCTATATGAAAGGTCCATATCTTCAGTGAGAGTATCGTGCTGCCATCCACCACTTGTTTCGATTGCTTCACGACGGAAGATACCTGCTGTACCGTTGAAATTCATGAAAAGACCATTCCAGCTTCTGGCTGCCTGTTCAATCATGAAATGACCATCAATACCCATTGCCTGGCCCCGGGTGAGCAGTGATGCATTCTTATTTAAATGTGTCCAGCGTCCCTGAACAAGGCCAAGTTTTGGACGATTTCTAAAGAATGACATTGCTTTTCTAAGGAAATCAGGATTTGGAACGAAGTCCGCATCAAAAATAGCAACAAATTCAGCATCTGTAAACTCCAAACCATTTTGAAGCGCGCCAGCCTTGAAACCGGTACGGTCTGTGCGTCGGATTACTGAGATGTTTATACCATTCTTTTTGTGCCGTTCAACTGTAGCATTCACAAAACCAACAGTCTCATCGTTGCTGTCATCAAGGACTTGAATTTCGTGACGTGATTTTGGATAATCCATTGCCGCAACAGCATCAATCACTCGTATCGCCACTTCCTTTTCGTTGTACATGGGAAGCTGTGTTACTACCTTAGGGTATTGTGTTTCATCAGTTACCCCATAGTAATATTTCATTTTTCCGACCTGAACACTAACAACAGATTTTCGTTTACGAAGGAAAAGAAAGGTGAGAACATAACATTGGATACCATACGCGAGAAGAACCGCAGAACAAATAACATAGAGAGAAACAACTATAATAAGAGCGACCATACTCCCACTGCCTGCACAGGTTGAACATATCGGTTAAAAGAACCGACGGCATTTAGAAAATTCAAAATGCCGGACTAAATATACATATTTGCATGTTTAATTTTTCAAAGAAAAAAACTTTTTGTTAGTTTTTAATCAGGAGGCACTAATTGTGTCCAGTTCCTGTTGAATTTCCCGAAAGAGTGGCGCATCATGTAAAATATCCGCGAACTGGAGGTTGTACCAGCCTGATTGACGTAATCCGTTGATTTCACCGGGACCTCGATTTTGTAAGTCAAGCTCAGAAATTTTAAAACCATCATGGTTTTTACAAAAAACTATAAATTTGGTTCTGGTTTCCTGATCGACAGCTTCTGACAAGAGGAGAAAACAGTAGGACTTTTTTGATCCTCTTCCAACTCGTCCACGTAATTGGTGAAGCTGTGCGAGTCCAAAACGCTCTGCATTTTCAATTACTATTATAGAGGCATTAGGGACATCCACACCAACTTCTACAACTGACGTTGCGACAAGCATTTTTACTTTTCCGGAAATGAACTGCTCCATTATGGAATCGCGTGTATCAGAATCCATTTTCCCATGAACGTATGCAGTTGTGATACCGGCAAATGTTCCTTTTGTAAGAGAATTAAAAACAGTCTGAAGATCTTTAATTGCAGTTGTTTCTGCATTGTCAATGTCCTGTTCAATTCTCGGTACCACATAAAATGCCTGAGAACCACTTTGAAGTTCTCTCACAATGAATTCCTCCATATCAAGACGTTTTGATTCCGGAACAATATGGGTTGCAACAGGAATTCTGCCTGATGGCGGCTTGTTGATTGTCACAATATCAAGATCTCCGTACAGTGTCCTTGCAAGGGTTTGTGGAATCGGAGTTGCTGACATAAGAAGAAAGTCCGACGCATTGTCTTTCTCCTGCATTGTAAGACGCTGCTGTGCTCCAAATTTATGCTGCTCATCGATGATGATCATTCCGAGTGCCTTGAATGTAACTGATGGCTGCAGCAGTGCATGTGTGCCTACAATACATTGTGCGGTTCCATCAGCGATACTGTTCAGAACAGTCTTTTTATCTTTAGCAGGTAATCCGCTTTTCAGGAGAACTGTTGTAATACCACATGGGTCAAGAAGTGTTGACACCGCATGATATATCTGACGCGCAAGAATGTCGGTTGGTGCCAGCCATGATACCTGCAAACCACTGTCAAGCGCAGCCAGTGATGCAAAAAATGCCACCAGTGTTTTTCCCGATCCGACATCACCCTGAAGAAGCCGGTGCATACGTTTGTCTGATAGTGCATCTTTGTAAAGCGTTGCTATCGCACTCTCCTGATCGGGCGTTAATGCAAACGGAAGCAGCTTTCTAATTTTCTCCGGAAGTGTTCCCGTTGGCATTGATCTTCCGGGAAATGCAAACTTTTTTTTACTGAGTTTAAGTGTTAATGCTAATTTGTAAAGCTCTTCGTATTTCAACCGCTCTTTGTATTTATCTAAATCTGTCAATGATTCCGGGAAATGCAGCGACATGAGGCATTTTTGCAGGGATGGGAACTTCTTACGGGTCACAATCTGTGAAGGAAGAAGCTGTGGGTAATGTTTTAAATTGTCAAGGATCCACTGTATTGAATTTAAAAGAATCTTTTGCTGTATTCCTGCCTCTTTCATAGATGCTGTAATTGAATAGTGGGGTAGGATCTGCCGGATTGAAAGTGACCCGTTTTTGACGTGTTCAATCATCGGATGTGTCATCTGGTATTGACTGTATTTTCCAACTTTCCCGGTTACAAGAAGGGTATCACCTTTGTGAATGGATTTTGAAAAAAACTGAACTCCGCTAAACCAGATCAATTCGATTGAGCCGGTATTGTCAGTTAATTTAGCGCGAAGTCGCCCCCGGCTGCCCCGTTCAATCCGTACAAGTTCAATTGTTCCTGATACGGAGATTATTTCGTTCATATAATTGCATACCTGATCCAATGCGACTATTGTTGAACGATCGATGTATCGGTAAGGAAACCAGTAGAGAAGGTCACCGAGTGTGGTGATTTCTGATTCATTCATTGCAGAAATTCTTTTTTCACCCATCCCCGGAATTACATCGAGCGGTGAAAGAAAGTCGATCATGGCATTAACAGTCCGGCGTGTCAAGTCATACGTCCCGATCTACCTGTGGTAATTGCGGTTTTTTATTATTGAAAGCGCCCTGTAAATCTGTTCGACAAGCAACAGTCTGGCCATATCATGTGTAAATGTCATTTTTGACAGTGATACCAATGCTTTTGATGAACGTTTTGCATGGTCGCTGAGACCATGATGTCCTCCGATACAGAAATTGATAGTTCGGGCAGGTATGGTTTGCAGAAACTTTGCAAATTCCTCAGATGAATATTCACGTCCTTCTTCACTTAGCGCTATCGAAAATGTGTTGCCGGTGTTTGCCAGTTCAGACAGCCGTATTCCTTCGGATTCCTTGTCAGTGTCTTTAATTTCCTGAATTGTAAATTTGGCATCAAATTGAATCCGTGCTGAAAAATCATTGATTTTTTCAGCAAACGCCCTGTCCTTTATTTTTCCTACGGCAATAAGATTAATTGTAAATAACGGAACTGGCATTGCAGGTTGCTGTATTGGTTAATACATGGATGGAAGGTTGCGCTTCAACTCTTCAAGACCACATACGCAAAGCCAATGAATCTGAGTTGACCGTGCTGTGATCAGTGTCTGAATTTCAAAACCTGTTTCATCAGCAGGTGATGAATCAAGCATGTTTACGAGAATATCACTTTCGTCAATAATATCCCCGATTATACGTTCAAGGTCACGATCACGTTCTGACATTCCGGTAAAACTTTTCAGATGTGCAGTGGTCTGACTGATGTGGGTGGAATAAGTAGCGATTTGTTCTTTGTCAGATAGTTTTAACAATCTGTCAATCAAAAATATCAGAAGATTTCTCATGTTTACATATGAAGAAAAATCCTGGTGGTGCACAACAAGGGCATCAATGAAACCATGTCGTGACTTTACTGTTGATGCAATCTGTTTTGTACTCGTTTCCATAAACAGGTGTCCTTCTACTTGTTCATTGATAAAACAACCAGGATTTCAACAGTTTTCATCGCACGACAATCATAATCCGGCATACCTATAAATTATAATCCGGCATACTGAATGTGCAAAAAAAACTTAAAAGCGCCCGCGCGCCTCATTGAGAAAGAATGTGAATAGTGAAATTTCATAGAAATACAGTCCGGAGTGCGTACTATGGCCGGGAAATATCCATATTCCACGAATCCGGGTAAAAATGTCCAACAGAAACTCACATCCATGAAACAGTATCGTTACGGCCTACAGTATACTGCACCGGGTATGTCTGCGCTTTTTGTAAAACAATCTGTATTAATATTTTCTGTATATTCCTCACGCTCAACCGTGGAATTTAGGATAAACAGTAGAAAGGCACCGTTTACATTTAATTTTTTTTGTGCCGGGAACATAGGCAAATATAAAAAGACAACTGACAAAAGTAGCAAACGATACGATTACAAGTATATCAGCCATAGTGTGTATGTAAACTCTAAAAACATTATTACAGGGACTAATTTTATGGCTGAATCACACATCTGACATAAGCAGTTGTGCATTGCATATCATGTGTGATCAACCGAATTGTTTGATCACAATGATGTAGTATATTGCTTTGTCAAATACACACGCAATAGGGAAACTGTTGTTTATTGCAAATGCGTTGCGCGATTGGAAATCAGAACTTTGTTTGGTAATTTTAAAGCAGCTGTATTTGTAATCACCTTGCCGTTTAACTGAGTTACTTCGTTATTCACATCTCCTCTATAGATTGAATATGGCCTGTACCTGGTGTTCTCAAATTTCTTCGTATCTGAAGCGTTGTCTTTTGGAATTGAACCGTTAAAGCCCTTTTGAGAATTTTTTGTCAGGCATAAAATGCAATAACCATCTCGTATTACAATGTTTTCCGGTGCAAAATCAACGAGGTTGCCATCAAACGTCCAATCCCCTTTGCCCCAGCGACTGCTGTTGAATGAATCAAAATCATCTCTCCATTTTTGAGTAAAGTTGCTGCCGTTTGGTCCTCTGCCCGGAGTATACTCGGAATATGTCATCCAGTTAATATACTGATACACAGGAAGAATGCTTTCATTAAATGCTCCAACCCATTCCGGCACATCTGAGATCCAGAGGTTAAACCGGTAGGACATATTTTTAGTCTGACAATCGGTTACCTGTTGTCCTGTAGTACGCCTGATTTCCTGGCCATCAAAAAACCAGGCAATATAATCCGGTGTCCACTCAACAGAGTATGTATGGTATTCCTGGTTTAAATTAGGAAAATTATGTATTCCCTCGGATGTTACCTTTGATGCTGCATTACCGGTAATAATGTTAGATTGCCAGATACTGGTGCTTTTACCCAATACTTCAATATCAATTTCACGCCAGGGTTCCGGGGAACCGACATACGATTCATTATAATAGGTGAAAAATGAAGAAACAGTTCCACTTCCGGCAATAGTTTTCATACGGACATCAAAACGTCCGTATTTGACACTCTCTGACGAATACAGCTCTGCACCATTATAATTTTTTGCAAACGCTGCTAATGGAATTGCAGTCAGAAACGCGGCGGTTAATAAAAGCTTTCGTACCATAAATAGCCTCCTATCAGAGTAATTTTTTTAGGAAAATACCAGATAGTTGTTATGTTGTTGTGTTATGCACACAACATAAAAAGTAACAGTAAAAGTCAGTGTATCCGGTATCAAGTTATTGTTCAGCAGCAGACTATTCAGGGCGCAAAAAGGATTTAAGGTACCGCTCTTTTCACAAATCCGCTACATCTATAGTTGTAAGATAACAAATACGAAAAAAAATGACAGGTATAAAATTGTAATAATGAAGGCGCTGTTATAGTGATATTTTTTTTAAGGGTTGATTGATAAACGGTATCATTCTTTAGTCTGGATAATACCAGACATCAGGCCCGTTTATTGCTTTTTGGTACCGCGGATTTTCCATAATCAGTCACTTCTGTTGCAAAAAATGGTGCTGGTGTATCTGCTTCGGAGTGCTCCGGGTGCTCTATTTCAGAATCTGTTGTTCAGAGCTTTTTCGTTGAACAACGGTACCTTTGATACGGATAACACGTTTTTTTGATGAAAAAAGCGCACTGTTCGGGTAAAGAAGGTGAAGTATCATGTTGTTGACATCACCGCTTGTGTTGAAATCGTAAGAGCTGATTCCTTTTTCAAGGCTTTCAAAAGTGTTATCAAAGCTGATAAGGGCGGGGCGCATTTTTACTGCTATTTTTTTGAAATCCCAGAAATCATTGATCATGCAGGCGGTGAGATCATTGACAGCAATCCAGGCCGATATGCCGGGCTGATTGAGTGCCTTTTCAAAAAGAGAGTTGCTGTAATTGTAAATTAAATTGTCGCGCAGCAGTTTATTGCCTTCAATCTCCAAATTGCTAATGCGGTTGTGTAGCGCCTTGTTAAGCGTGTACTTCAGTTTCCCGGCAGAAAGAAACTTATTAAGCTGACCGGTTTCGATGATTTTCTCCATAAATGAGTAATCACTGATAAATTCATCAAGAACAAATTCATGTATCGCAAACGATTCATTTATCGATTTAAAGAAACATTGAATTCCCTGCAACCGGTTTTTAGACCATGAACTTGCATGAAATGGAGAGATAAAGGCGATAGACCGGTGACCCTTTTCATACAGAAATTTTGCGGTTTCAAATCCAGGCAGTGTTGAATAGCTGGCATCAAAGAACGTAATGTTATCTTTGTTTGAATATCTGCTAACCAGCGCAAGAACAGAATGATCCTGGATCCAGACAGAGATCGGTTTTTTCAAGAGTGAAAGATGTCTCAGGCATTCAGCGCTGTTTTTCATATGGTACGATGATAGTATAATTCCACAGAAAACATCATTCTGTAAGTATGATTTTAAATTCTGGTTTTCAGGTACAAAAAATACAGGTGAGTCAAGATAATCATTGTAGCAAATAATTTCAAGATCGACATCGTGATTCGCTGCCGCGATCGATAACTGCCGGTAAAAATTCTGTTCCCTTTCTGTTGCAATCTTGACTGTGTTATGGTCAGTTCCAAATGCGATGATTGCAATCCTGAGCCTGAGTTTTGAACGAGTTGTCTTAAAAAGGAACTTGTTTCCATTTCTAACAAGTGCATTCTCGTTGATAAGATGGTTAAGGGCATTGCGGATGGTCGGGCTGCTGACACCATAAATATTTACAAGATGTTTAATTTGGGGTAGCGGTTCGTTGGGTGGATAGTGGCCGGAGCTCAGATCTTTCTTGATTGAATTGACAATTGAAATGAACTTGGATTCATGACATTCATCCACTGTACTTTTTTTGTTAACCGTAAAGGGCACATGAGACGGTGAGAAATTTCCGTGACCCCACCGGGATATAATCGCACCCTCATTCCGAAGTTGTACAACAGCTTTGTTTGCTGTAACAAGTGAGACTCCGCAAAGCTGCGCAAGCTTTCGTACCGGCGGCAGTTGAGTTGCACCTTTAGTGTCAAGAAGCGACCTGATGTATGTGACGACCTTTTCGGTCGCTGGTGATGTTTTAATAGTCATGAAAAATGCTTCAATTAATGAACCATGGTTTTAGCGTCAACATTACGCGCGCTTCCTCACTGTTTTTCCCGCAAGTATTGTATAAATGATCGGGATGATAAAGAGTGAAAGAACAAGGGAGAATAAAACACCTCCGATAACAACAATACCTAATGATACACGGCTTTGCGCACTGGCACCAAGTGAAAGTGCAATTGGTAATGATCCAAGAACAACCGTCAGTGATGTCATAAGGATAGGTCTGAGACGCGAAATCGCCGCTCCGATAAGTGCTTCCAGCATCTCCTGCCCTGCAGCTCTTCGCTGGTTTGCAAATTCAACGATCAGAATTCCGTTTTTAGTAACCAGACCAACAAGCATGATAATACCGATTTGACTGAAAATGTTGAGCGATTGCTTGAAATACCATAATGAGAAAAGCGCTCCTGCAAGAGCAAGCGGTACCGTAAACATGATAATAAACGGGTGACGATAGCTTTCAAATTGTGCTGCGAGAACAAGGAAGACGAGTACCAATGCAAACAGGAACGTCACCACTATGCTGGATGAACTCTCCTTGAAGTCTCTTGATGGACCGCTGAGATCGGTCTGGAAATCTTCGGGAAGCACTTTCTTTGCGATGCGTTCCATCTCCCTGATACCATCATCAATTGTTTTGCCGGGAAGAAGTCCGGCTGAAATAGTCGCACTTACAGACTTATTATGATGGAAAATCTGTGGCGGACTGCTGCTTTCCGACAGTGTTATAACGTTGTCAAGAGATACAAACCTGCCATCTTTATTGCGGATCGAAAATGACTGCAGGTCAAGAGGCTTATTACGATCCTGCCGCTGAAGCTGACCGATAATGCTATACTGTTTGCCATCATCGACATAATATCCATATCGGTTTCCACTGAGTGAGAGCTGTAATGTTTGTGCAATATCATAAACCGAGAGCCCCAGGTCCCTGGTTTTTTCTCTGTCAATTGCAATGTCAATTTGCGGTTTTGTAAACTTGAGGTTGACATCTGAAATTGACAGGACATTGCTTGTCTGGGTTTCAAGCAAAAAAGCCGGTATAGTATTTTTAAGGTGTTCAACTGTCGGAGCTGTAACAACAAACTGAACTGGAAGGCCTCCTCTACGGTTTCCAATCGTCTGCTCCTGTATTACCTGTGAGCGAACACTGGTCACTCTGCCAAGTGAACGGGTAAGAGTACTTGCAATTTCATCCTGGGTGCGTCCGCGCTCGCCGGGAGGCACAAGCATGATCTGGAAATTTGCCTGATTTGTTGAACTCCATCCTCCCGCCATTGTCATCACTGCATCTTTTTCAACGACATTTTTGTCAATAACTGATGTTACTTTGTCAATAGCATCAAGCGTATACTCATACGACGCACCTTCGGGACCGGTAATTCTTACATTGAGACGGCTGCGATCTTCCATTGGCGCAATTTCCCGCGGAAGAATCATGTAGAAAAAGGTAATCATGCCGAGGCACACCAGTATTACAAGGGATGCAATCCACTTTTTGTCAATTACATATGAAAGTATGGTACGATAATGATCGT
This sequence comes from uncultured Fibrobacter sp., assembly GCA_964390065.1. Lineage (GTDB taxonomy): Bacteria > Fibrobacterota > Chitinivibrionia > Chitinivibrionales > Chitinispirillaceae > JAAZBG01. The sequence goes on from CAYMGX010000015.1 coordinate 25,296, forward strand.
GAAGCGCTATAAAGAGAGGTTCTGTTCTGCTGTAAAGACTTTTTTCCTGTGAGTCGTGGTGCCGTAAAAGACGTGTACAGAGCATCGGTGTTAACGACAGGGAAACGAATGAAGAAATAGCTACTGCGCCGGCAACAACCACTCCAAACTCCCTGAACAGACGTCCGGTCATTCCTGACATAATAATAATCGGAAGCATCACCGACATAAGTGAAAGTGTCGTTGATATTACGGCAAAAACAATTTCTGATGCACCTTTATGTCCGGCCTCTTTAGGGTCATGTCCAGCTTCAATTTTCTGAAATATGTTTTCAAGAACAACGATAGCATCATCAACAACCAGACCTGTTGCAAGAACAATACCAAGCAGGGTAAGAATGTTGATTGAAAATCCGGCCTGAAACATGATAAAAAATACACCAATAAGCGAAATTGGAATTGCAATAATCGGTATCATTGTGGCCCGGAAATTACGCAGAAAAGAAAAAATCACAAAGACTACCAGAATGAAGGATATAAGGATCGTTTCGATAACCTCAGTAATTGATGATTTAATATATTGTGTTGTATCAAAACCAATACCCAGCTTGATATCTGATGGCAAACTTTTTTTAAGACTTTCGAACTTTTTATAGAATGCTTTTGAGATTGCCACATGATTTGATCCTGCCTGTGGAAGCAGGGCAACTCCAACCATGGGAACACCGTTGCGTTTCATTAGCGTGCGTTCATTTTCAGCGCTCTCAATTGCCTCACCGACATCCCTGAAGCGTATGATTTTCCCGTTTTGTTCACGCAGTATGAGATCGTTGAATTCCCCGGCAGTTGCTATTGAACCGATAGTCTTTATCGTAAAGTCAATAGCATTACTCTCGAGGTTACCTGATGGTAAAGAGACGTTTTCCTTTTCGATCGCAGTCTTGATATCCTGAGGACTGATGTTATGTGCAGTCATTTTCTGAGGATCCATCCAGAGGCGCATTGCCCGGCGACGTTCACCCCAAATCTGTACTTCGCTGACATCGGGGAGTGTCTGAAACTGATCGACAATAATGTTGGATGTGAATTCTGTCAGTTGGAGTGGAGTACGCATAGTACTCTCGACGGTAACGAAAATAATAGGCTGAGCCTCAGCGTCTGCCTTACTGACTACTGGTTTGTCGGCTTCATCCGGTAGTGATCGCTCAGCACGTGATACTTTATCACGTACATCGTTTGCTGCTGCTTCAAGGTTGGTACCAAGATTGAATTCGATGCTGATCCTGCTGCGTCCGTCACTGCTTGACGATGTTAATGTGCGGATACCATTGATTCCGCTGATTGATTGTTCAAGTGGTTTGGTGATTTTATTTTCGACAACGTCAGCATTGGCACCTGCATAGGATGTTGTTACGGTGATAAATGGAGGATCAACTGCCGGATAGTCACGTACACCGAGCGTTCTGATACTGATCAGTCCAAAAAGAACTATCGTAATGTTAAGAACTGTACTTAACACCGGACGATTGATAAAAATGGATGTAAATCTCATCTACTGCTGTCCCCTCTGCGTTTATCATCGTTTAGGCCATTGTTACTGTCAGAGGTAACAGCCTCTTTGTTAATCCCGGACCGGGATTCCGGACTGTCAGTAACTTCGATTCCGGTATTTGGCCTGAGAAGGAACGCTCCTGTCGTAATGAATACATCACCTTCACTTAAACCAGACACAATCTCAACATTCTTTTCATCCCTGAAGCCGGTTTTAACAAGTACCGGAACAGCTCTTCCGTTTTTGTTAAGATATAATTTGTAACCCTCAATATCAGAGATGATGGCATCACCGGGGACAAGAAACCCATCACGGGGGTTGAGCGTTACGGTTACTTTGACAAATGCCCCTGATAATAACCGTGAATCCTTCTCAATGCATCGGGCCTTGATTGATACTGACCGCGTGGCTTCATCAACTCTGGGCTCGATCGCCATCACTTCAGCATTGAAAGGAGCTGCATTCTCAGAAATTGTAAACGTAACTTTCATGCCCTTTGCAATCGATGATGCATACCGTTCCGGAATGGCAAACTCTATGGCCGGGTTGTCTGTGGATACAAGATTCGCAATTTTCGTTCCTGATGTCAGGTATTCACCGATGTTTACTGTTGATAAACCGATTGTTCCTGAAAACGGTGCGAATATTTTTGTTTTCTCAAGCTGTGCTTTAAGAAGCTGAAGATCTGCCTCTGCACTTTCAAGATCTTTTGCAATAGTAAGATACTCCTCGACGCTTACTATTTGTTTGTCAAATAGACCCTTTTGACGCTGCTCCTTGTCTTTTGCAAGCTTTAATACAGCAGAAGTCTTCAGGTATTGTGCCTGAAGTTCCCTGTCATTGAGGGCAACCAGTAACTGGTTCTTTTTTACCGGTGTACCTTCTGTGAAATAGAGTCCAGCAACACGTCCCGCAATTTCATTCCGTATCTCAATGTCGTTGGATGCACGAATCGTACCGGTAATGACAAAACTTTCTGTGATTAGGGATTTTGCAGCGGTTCGAACACTTACAGCAACTGATCTGCTTTCACTTCTACCCTTAGACTTATCGCCGCCGGGCTTACTTTGTTGTGTTGTATCTGCTTTTTTAGGGATAAAACGCGGAACAAGTGCAACTGTCGCTATGATTGCAATTATTAAAAGCGGGATTATTACTTTTCTGTTCATTCTGTATCCTTTTTCAGTGACTTTCGTGCACCTTCGAATATAGATAATTACGAGTTCATTTCAGACTAAATTGTTGCTGTTGCGATTCGTTGGTACTGTATTCTGCAAACCTTTAGTCAATCCGGAACCGTTTTAAATTACGTTAGACAATAATGGTTGTTGAAATGTTACCGTGATTGTTGCATTTTGCTGTTTTTTGTAGTAAAAATCAAAACACAATATTTTAATTTACATATCTTATGACAATTGAATTTGTCAGAAGCCGGTATATACGTTATAATGAAGCAGGTAGAGTAGCCGTTGAAGCGTGTGGCTCGTGGTGATACCGGTACCCATTTACCAATGAAGGAACAGTATGGCAAATTGCAAAAATTGTGGAGCCCCATTGATGCGTAAAACGACAGTCTGCGGTTATTGCCAAACTGTAAACGATGTCGATTTGCACCGGCCGGTAACAATTGCCCCCTCAGAACATCAGGAACAACGATTCTGTCCGCGATGTTCACGTTCTCTGCTGACAATTGACATATCAGGATCAGGCACACTTCATATTGAACGATGTGAGCACTGTTTCGGAATTTTTTTTGACAGTGGTGAACTTGAGTGTTTCCTGAATGCTGCAAAGGTTTCTGAAACTGCATCAGCTGATTATCATCGCCTTACTGCTCTTGTAAACGAAAATTTCCACAGGGATTATCCGGTCTGTTATATAAAATGTCCTGTCTGTAAGCAACTTATGAACCGGGTCAATTACGGCAGAAAGAGCGGTGTGGTAATAAATAAATGTACTACCCACGGAATCTGGCTTGATAGTGGCGTGTTGCATCATATTGTCAAATGGATTGATGCAGGAGGACCGGTACTTGAACATGAACGTGAACACAAAACGGGTCAGCTTGAACAGGATGCTGAGTATCAGATCTGGAAAATGAAACAGAAGAAAGTTTTTTGGACGCATGCAAATGATACCGATGGGCAGAGTTTAATCACTATCGCAAAAACCATCTTTAAGCTGCTGCGATAATACGCTGCTATAAGTATCGTTGCACGGATTTTGAAATTGCAGGACTATATAAACTTCAGGTTCGGAAGTAGTTTACAGTCGAATATTCGTTTATTGATATAGTATGCTGTATCTGGGCAATATCCGGAACATATATTATAATCAATGAAAAGATGCATTGGATCAATGTGTCTACTGATTGGTCATGGAATCGTTTAATCGTCTGGTTTGAGCAAGGTACACCATTGTACACGCATCCGGAGAGTGAACTGTTTTTTAGAAAAACGTTACAAATTAAGAATGCGGGGATAACTCTTTATCAAATAAACAAGGTAATGATATGCTTTATACCAAAAGACTATAGGTACCATCAAAATTAATGCTTTATTTAGTATTAGTCATCATTGTTTGTACGATGTGGGGAATCGGTGCGGGCTGGGGTGGGCAACAGGTGCATAATACTTTTACAGCTGATCATCATTACGATATACCTGAATAATGTGTATTTCGTTGTAACTGCAAGATAAATAAAATGCGAATGTAAATTAGTAGCCAGTAGTGAATTGCTTAAACAGCTGGAATATGAACAGCAAAGAACATTAATGCGCATACGAAGAGAGGCATAATAATGAAGAAAACAGTGCTATTGCTAATTCTGTTACTGTCAAGTGTCGTTTCAGCAGAATTTACAATTCATATTCTTAACCCGTGGGCAGATGATGCACAGGCGCACAGACGCGACTCTTTACGGATGTTGGGGAATGAACATGTTGGTTACTATCCGGGAACACTGATGCACAATGAGGGTAACGGGTGGTTCTACTACGTTTATCCGGATTCGATGAAAAATTCTACCAGAAATTTTCAATTTTCGCTGGTGACATGGATCGGAGATACATCCAAATCGTATAACCAGCGCCTGCTTTATGGCGGTGTTATTGGGGGTGGAACCGGGAAAATATTTTATATTGATAGTCTGTTTAAAGAAGCCGGGGCCGGTGTAGAGGAAATCTGGATCGAGCTTAATTCCAATCCTTCAAAAAATCCGGTTGTCCGCGTTACTCCGGTAAAAAGTAAAGTGATTAATATTTTTAATCCCTGGCCCGAGAATTCATCAAAGCTGATTATCGGTAATAATGCACCTGTACAGATGAGAATCCGGGATGATCTTTGCGGATGGTATCGTTACTATTTTGTTGGTCCGGTTGAGAGTCTGGACAATGTTACCTTTACCGATTACTTTGAGAGGCAGAAGTATACATCGAACGGCTTATCGTCAACCGGTACCGGTATTGATTTGCAACCAATATTTAAGGATGAGGATACTATCTATATTCTTCCGCGTCCATTTCCCGGTGGTGCGCCTTCAATGACATCGTATTTTCCCGGGCGTCTGGGTGACTGCAATACCCGTAAAGTAAGTGGATTGTTTCGTGATTGGACACTTCGGGATACAAATTTCTTCAATAATCCATCGGGTGCCAAAGGTTTACCTGGTCACGGTGGAAGGGGTATGGTCGAGCCGGTATTAACAGCTCCGGATTATAAACCAAAAGTGAAAGCAAATCTTCACGATACCCTGAAACCACCACCTGATGTTGCCTCCTGGTATAAAACGATTACTTTTCCTAATGGCCTCGATAATGATACCTGTATTGATTTGATTATGACAAAAGGGTATGACGGAAAATGGACATACAATTCAGATACTTATGGAGGCTTTTTTCCATTAGATAATTTTAGGACGCAACAGACTAATCCAAACAATGTCAAGTATGCGGATAATTATAAAAAACAACGTAATTTCCATTTCACTATGGAAATGCATATGCAGTTCATATACCGTGAAGGAACGGGTTTAAAATTCGCATTTAAAGGCGATGATGATGTCTGGATTTACGTGAACAACAGATTGGCAATTGATTTAGGTGGTTTGAATTATTATGCTGTTGATACCCTTGTTCTTGATAGGAAAAAAACAGAACTGGGTCTGGTTGATGGTGAAATTTACAATATGGATATTTTTTATGCGGAGCGAAACCCGACCGGTTCCAACTTACTGATACAAACGACAATGGATTTACGTAACAGTAGTGATCTGTTTTACAGGGATACGCCTGTCGGAAATGGGAAAATTCAGTATGATATATGGGAGCAGAAGAAAACGCAGGCGAACGATTGTGGTTTTACCCAGATATCCGATGGGGAGCAGTTGTCGGTTGTCGATTTTTTCATAGAGGGACCATCGTTTACAACTGCAACATCATTGCCGGTAGGTACACACAATGGCGGTATTATCGTTGATGCAGGCAAATCACGGGTCACTATTGACAGTGCGAAAATCACCGATCTTATGCCGGGTGATTACCGAATTACATTTATATCAAGTGCCGATAAGAATCGAAGCGGGTATCTTACGTTTTCAGTTCCGCCAACACCTGATCATGTCGATCTTGTTCCGGATACTATGACAATTGATTCAAAGCAGGATGCTGTCGTGGGGCCCCTGAAACTCGGGGTTGAACAGGATTCTATCCTGCTTTATGCAGTTATTCGTGACAGGTTCGGAACGTACATCGAAGATGGAAAGAATCTTGTCTGGCAAACAAGTGACAGCAGGATTCTGTCAATTAATCCATCAACGTCGAACAAGGCAAAAGCAATGGCGGTGAAAAATGGCGGTGGTGATGTTTGGATTATTGTAAGTCAGACAGGACTTAAGCCGGATTCAATACTGTTTAATGTTGATCCAAAACCGGTCTGGCCGCTTATTTCTTCAGCAAAGATGACTGACAGCAAGGGCAATGTTGTTCCCGATCTTATCGATATTGTCATGTCTGATACTTTTAAATCAGGGCAGACGCTTACCGCTGTTGAGTTTACCTATAAAGGAAAACAGTACTCTGTTCCCGGAGATGAATGTGTTATAAGTGGCACCAGTCTCAAAGTCCCATTTACAAATGGTACCGGCATTGATCCGATACCATCAGGTAGTGCAACACTTGTTATTGATGTACGGGGAATTGAACAGCGTCATACTGCACCCTTTACCGATGCAGTCGGACCGGCACTTAAAAGCGCTGAAGTGCTTGAAAAGGATGTTACTGAACTGGATATCTTATACCTTACGTTTACTGAACCTGTTGATGTCACCGTGCTGAGCGGCGATAATCTTGTTTACGTACAGAATGGAACAAGGTATGTAATCTCAATATTAAAAATCAATGAGATTATTAATGATTCAACTTATGCAGTCGCAATTGTCCCGGATGGTACAACGATTGTTGCCGGCGATTCACTTGCCCTGAATCCCGGTTCACAAGGTGGTAAAATAAGGGATAAGGCAGGTAATACGGTTCATGAGCTTAATCCATCAGTGGTAATTACTCTTCGTAAAGGAGCTGCAGGTATAGCCGATGCCTGGTACACTGATGACAACGCTGATGGTATCATTGATAATGTTTTTATAAAATTTAAACGGCCGGTTGATATTGAAGAACTTGCATCTGCAACGGTTGAAATCAATGGTATAAAAGTGACAATTGATCAGTCAAAGCTTTCAAAAGCATCTGATTCTGTTGTCGCCGCCGCAGTTCCATCATCGATTGCCGGCCCGTCAAGCTTTGTAACTGGTGGAACAATGTATCTTCTGCAAAGTTACGCAAACGCCAAACTCACCAGAACTGTCCGGGTGAACGATAAGGCTGCACCTGTTATTACGACAGCAAAAATTCAGCGCGGAGCAGAGAATGAATCGGATTCACTCATACTGACATTTTCCGAACTTACATCTAAAATGACAACCGGGGAATTTAACATAAAAGGGGAATCGTCAAGCTATACAATTAATGTATCGGTTCTTTCGCAATCCGGAAGTAAAGTAATTTACAGAATCGATTCAACGGAACCGGAATCCATGGTTGCCTTAAGGGGTGATTCCATATGGATTAAGCCTGATGCACCAGTTGGTGATACCTCCGGAAATAATCAAACAAATCCAAAGAATCGAAGAGTTGCCCTTGATGTAATTCCTCCGGTGTCTGACTGGATTGCAAAGGTAGGTCCGAATCCGGTTGATTTTTCTGTCAGAACGGTGGCTATTAAATTTATGCCAAAACGTGCCATTGATGTAAAGGGTTTTACTGCAACAGTAATGATTATCGATCCAATGGGTAATGTTGTCAAAAAAGGTGATATGGAGCTCAAGGGCAGAGAATTCGAGTTTGTATGGGATGGTCACAGCACAAACGGCCGTAAAGTTGGTGCCGGTACCTACAAGGCATTTATGACAGTGTATGATAATGGTGTAAAGGGGAAAACAGGTTCGCTGAATATCGGAGTCAAACGGTAGGTAGGGGAGCTTTTCAGACGATATTCATCTGGTTTAAGTAATCATAAGGACGCCTTATTATTTGTCTCACAGGGAATAGGTACTGTCGAACTCCTGTTACGATTTTTGGCTCCCCCTGATTTTCTTGCTATTGATTTCTGTGGGGAAAAGGGCGAATGATGATTCGCCCGTACAATTTGTGCCATTAGCCAGTGTGTCTGTTTGCCGGCAATGTAATGCTTTTGCATAAAAAAAACTCCATCCGGATCCGGATGGAGTTTACAAAAAGAGTATTTGCAAAATAATATGTTATGGATTAGAGTATACCCATTCTTACACCAACCCTGAGCTGCCAGTTGGAACCGGGTACTTTTGGAGGTGGAGGGTTATTGGGATCATCTTTTTCAAAGTTATGATTTCCAACATCTCCGGTAACGGGAGATTTTTCGACGACCTCTTTTTTCCATTTGAAACTGACTGCATCAAAGCCAATCTCTCCGAAAAGTGTCAATTGTGATGACAGCGGGAAATCTGCGCCAAGAAAACCGGTCAGACCAAGTGCCGGTGCTGCGACGAATTTTCCAACCCGCTCACTACTTGTTGTTACGTTGGCAATTGTTGTTGATGTCTTCGATTCATACTTGAGTGAACCCCAGTAAAAACCGATACCAACACCGGTATACATGTTAATCAGTTCAAGAAACTCAAACTCCGGGATAATTTTTGCTTTGATCCCGAACATGCTTGACGAATATGTTGTCGTTGTCGTTGTTGTCGCAATAGGCTTATCGACAACCTCAAGTTTTGGTACGTTGAATGAAATGTCAAAATCCGTCTGAGCTTTGAGTTTTTCAGCTAAACCGAAACGTGCACCAAAGTCAAATTTTAACCCTTTTCCGTAGTTAAAATATTTAGTTTCCGCAGATGGTTTTGTTGCATCATCGGAGCTATACACATCACCGCCAATCCCGGCACCAAACCCGATAGAGCCGAGAAGGCTCACCTTTTCATCACCCTCTGCAAAGATGTTTGCTGTGATCATGGCAACCGCAGCTGCTGTATAAACGATTCTTTTCATAACTCAACCCCTTTGTAAATAGATGTTTATTCTCTCTATTTTAAATTTGTTTTACAGGTTTAACAATTATACTATCTGGTATCCCTTGACATTGCAGACACTTTACCGTAGAGGGACATGAAGATTAGCAGTAATAGCTATCCTTAGGAATTTCAAAGTCCCCCCGCGGGGGCTCGTCGGTATCCTGAGTCTGTGATTTGTACACCCTGAAATCGATCTCAGGAAAAATGTTATTATGTGATTCCAGCAGTGATACAAAGTTGCCATCAATGGAATCTTTCTTTAGACCATTATAGAGCCGCAGGAAATTAGCGATATGCTCTTTTGTCCGTCTGACCGCGTAATCCACCATGGTGCCGTTTTTCATGATAAATGCCCAGTCACTTGATTCCGCAAGCAGCAGTTCGCGCGCCATCTGGTTTAAGGTGCGTTTGACAAGCCCCGCAGCATTGGAATATGCAGTGGCGCATTCAGTCATCTTTATTTCCATTCTGTGAATATGGCGATAGATCCAGTCGTTGCTTTTATCAAGCCACACTTCGGAATAGCCGCCTTCCCCCCAGCTTGAAAATGATGGTTCGCAGACCTGATTTTCTTTGAACGTGTCAAGATACTCTGATGGTGTGATCAGGGTTATTGTATCCTGCTCAAAAGCTGTTTTTCGAATGAGAAAGTTGAGCCACTCCGGCCCCTCATACCACCAATGTCCAAACAGTTCGGCATCATAGGGTGCAACTATAATCGGCGGCCTGTCCATTATTGATGAAAGGTATTCCACCTGTTTTGTTCTGTTGTACAGGAAATTGCCTGCATGTTCAGCAGCTATCGAAAGTGCATCATTACGCCTGTATGGTTCTTTGTGATCAGTCTGACCGGTAATCCTGTAATATTTGAATCCGGTGTGTATGCGCAGGCCTATCGGATCGATATAGGGTGCGATATAATCCATATCAAGATCGAAGCCGATATCACGATAGAAATCCCTGTACAGCGGATGTCCCGGGTAGCCTTCCTTGCTGCTCCAGACCGATCGTGACGATTCGGTATCGCGTCCGAATGCTGCAACCGGTGCTTTTTGACAGAGTACCGGAGCAAAAACGCCATGCTGCGGTTTTGGATCTGCGAAAAGAATCCCATGTGTTTCTGTAAAAAAATACCGGATACCGGCCTCATAAAGGAACTCTTCAAGGCCCGGATAAAAACCACATTCGGGAAGCCAAATTCCCTGTGGTTTACATCCAAGAAAACGTTCGTAGGAGTTTACCGCTGTGACAATCTGTGCACGTACCGCTTCAGGGTTGCATTGCATATTTGGAAGATACCCGTGAGTTGCACCACAGGTAATAATTTCAAGTGCACCTGCATTTTGAAAATACCTGAATCCATCAAGGATGTTCCCGTTGTAGCTATCATTAAAGGTACGTCTGCATACATTTAGTTTGTCAAGATACATTGCTGCAGTTGCATGAAAATCGGGGTCGTTTTTTGTACGTTCAAGTTCCTTTTCCCCAAGTTCGATGGAACGCTTCAGGTGTGCGCTGTAACGTTCCTGGAGCAGTACATCGGTAAGCATTGTACACAGTGTCGGAGTAAGCGTCATGGTAATACGAAAAGGAACCCTGTCGGTGATAAGATTTTCAAACATTGACAAAAGAGGGATATACGTTTCTGTCAGCGCCTCGTACAGCCAGTTTTCCTCAAGCATATAGTCGCATTCAGGATGACGAACATAGGGGAGGTGCGCATGCAAAACAAGACACAGGAAGCCTTTTCCTTTATGTGATTTTTTATGCTCTGTTTGGTTTTTCATGTCGTAGGTTTGATAGCTTAAACTGGAGTGGCACTTCCAAAATAGTGCGCTGTGTCAAGTTTGACAACCGGTAGATCAACACTTTTGACAAGAGGATTTGTGCCGTCATTTATATCAGAAGTACAATACGAATCAGTAACAGATCTTATAAACGCAGTGCCGACACTCACCGGCGCAGACTCTGTACCGAAATTATCGGGCGGCTGCCGATTGACAATTTCTTCACCGGTATGGAAATGTATGGTTTCACCGGACTGGTCATAACTATTTTCTGGTGGTGAATATGGCCTGAAACAGCCATGTTCATTGACAATACCGCATTCAACACTGCATTGGCTTGCACCTGCTGGAACATGAACATATGAATCGGCAACATTCATTTGAATGGGGACATCATAACAACTGCTGATGTGAGCTTCATTGTTCTCAATTGTTTGACCCTTGATACGTAGTACCAATTGCTCTTTTGATGGTGCCTGTTCCTGAAAAGTATGCTCCGGAGATCTGGTTCCATCAGGAAGTTCCCAGTAAACATAGAGTGTTTTAGGATCCCGGGGGAGAACACACAGGTAGAAATCGTCGTAGTTCTCAGGAATGTCGGTGCTGAACGAATATCGTGGCCCAGCTGATGTACTTTTGGGAGATAGTGAATCTGCTGCTGAGTTTGATTCTGATATAGAGCCGGTCTTTTCTGTGTGGTATTCATCCGGGGTATGCAGAGACATTTCCCCATCAGGATTACAGTTATTATCTACTTCGTTAAAAAACTCTCTATCAAACACGATTCCGGATACCGGTTGTACAGGTTGATGGGGCTGTAGTGATGATACTGTTGGAGTGTCGGCTACATGGCGCGCAGAATGTTCTGCTGTTGCTGTAAGGTGTTCATTTCTCTGGCTCATTCAAACCACCGTATTCCCTGTTTATCAGCACTCTCAATCAACTGAATATACGAAACGGTGTCATTGGTTGTCATCTTTTTGATTAGTTTTTTTTGGAACAGGCTTCAATGCGGTGATTATAGGGTTGAAATGTCTGGACCATGATTCACTAAATTAACGTGATTATTAATACGTTGTCTGAACCTTGATCTGCTGGATTAACGTGATTGTCACGATTCCTCTAAAAATCAAGATAATCCAGTAATCCTTTAATCAATGTTCAGATTTTAGTATTCTTATATTTTTAATGTAAATGGTACCGCAGTAATGAGTTTTAATAAAAAGCGAGCCAATCTCGTAAAAGTAAATTACAAACGTAATAAAACCCATTTCAACTCCCCATCGCCTATGGAATACCACATCAAAGTGGTCGCAGGACCTGTGGGAGTTGGGAGGAATGGTCAGAAAAAATCAGTAACTCGTTCCCGTGGGCTGATACCATTTACGGCTGCCATTAAGTCCTAACTGGATACTGAAAAATGTTTCTGAGTAATCTTTATAGTAGGAATCGGATCGTGAGCCAATCTCAAAATTGACATCAATATAGCTGGCTTTTTGCTGTATCGGTAGACCAAGTCCAATGTCAAATGCAAATTCCTTTGCAGTTTTCACCGGCATTTGTGCAAATCTGAACCCGGCACGGTACTGGATAATTTCATGGAACTTTGGTGCGAGCAGGTCGGGTGCCGGTATATACTGGCCTCCAAAGGAAAATGATGGTGCGTTGTCAAGTTTGCGGGATGTTCCGAAACCATCATAGAATTCATCCCAGAGTGTCGCACCGACATCTGCAGCAACGAACCATTCCGGGTTGAACTGATAACTTGCACCGATTGCAACTGATGGAGCAAGTTTAAGTCTTGATTTTATGCGTGCTGCTTGATTATCAATTTTTATATCATCCATGAAAAAATACTCCCCGCTTAATCCGGCAGTAAATTTTTTATAGGGGATAAGTAAACCGCCACGTATACCATTTGCCTGTGCCCGGGTTGAAAGAGAATCTTTCAGTGTTGACTGAATATCTCCCATGGAGACTGTTTTATACCGGGTGAGCTTGTCACTCAGATAAACCCGTTCATACGATAACCCGATTGATCCAATGCGTTTGATTTTATAGGCGTACCCGATCTGCCAATGGCTCAAACCACCGCTTCTTTTTATACCCAGTTGCTGGGTATAGTTCATATTGTAAACGGATACCGGTGTTGTTGTATTAAATTTCAAAGCGAAATTACTCTTTTGTTCAAGTGAAATACCGATCGCACCCAAATTGCGTTTTAATGGAAACGCGAAGGAGATCATCTGAGGGTTAAAACTTGATTGTGTTTCTGAGTTGTCGCCACTTTTGAGGGTAATAAAATCGAACGACAGGGCGGTTGAAAACACTGATGCTTCAAGGGCTCCGATATTTGCGACATTTCTTGATATTGAAAGAAATTCATTTTGTAAACCAACGCCGGTGCGTCCAAGGCTTAGTGATGGTCCACCGCTGAGCGATACCGGTATGCCGACAGGATACTCAAAACTCAACACCGACTGTGCCGATGACAATGATACAATTGACAGTGATGTGATAAGTGCAGCTGTAAAAATGGTATGTTTCATGTAGTATTATCTTTATTGATTATTGGTGAATACGCCGGTTATTACTGGATTAGACCATCGGATTGACTGATCGGAGCTTGTGTTTGCAATATCATAACCACGGAGGTAGAGATAGGCAAACTCAGGTACATTTTTCAGGAGTGGTCTGAAAAAGGTTTCCGCAGGAACTGTATCGAGAATGGCATTGGAGCCGATTCTACCGGTATAATTCCTGACTATCATGGAATCCAGCATCTCTTTCGGGTTTGAAAAAAGACTGGTTGAAATATAGTAGTAGTATTTTTTTTCAAGTGTATCGGTTGTGCTATATGACTGTCCGGTTATGATTAATGGTACCGATAAAATAGTTGTAAATCCCGGACGTTTTGCCATATCTGCCCACAAACTTTTAAGGTCAAGCTTGAACACTGCATATCGTCCCGTATGTGTTGATGAGACAGGAAGCGAATCAAACGCACTCTTTTTTTCAGGTGTATCGAATTGTACGTTGGAGTTATAATTACTTTTTAACGTGTCAATAATTGTAACACTGGATGAATCATAGGTTAGTATTAGTTTCGGCTCCTTCTGTAAAGTAAATATGGAGTCATCACTGGCAACTAACAGTTTCAGTATATGGGATTTATTGGTACGCTTCTTTGATGATGCATCGATTGCTGTATCAAGCGAATAGTAACTTCTTAATGTCGAGTCAATTGATACAACAGTAGCACTGTTCAGGGTATCCTTAAAGAACTTGTTAGTGCTGGTGAGTTTTGTTGAAACCAGTTCGTTGACAGGTGCTGTAATGCCCTGGTGGTGATAGGAAAAGACATGAATAGTTCTTGGAATTGAATCCGTAGAAATCTCAATAGCGACATTTTTAAGAATACGATGGTAGTTTTTGAAACGAACTGTCGTGTCGTGTTTGAAACCATAAATGCAACGGGCAATTTTTATACTGTCTTTACCAACTAAAGGTGTTCCGGTACCTAAAGGCGATCCGGCACCGATAGTAGTGTCAACCGGTTCAGCAACACTATACTGAGAAATTACCTTTAAAGTATCAAAAAACTCAAAACTGCTGGTAAAGTCTGTCCGGTTTGGATCGGAATTGGTTATTATCTGGCCGCCCAGAGTTGATGAATCGTTAAGATTCGAGCAGGAGATAAAAAGACCGATCCCTGCAATACATAGGCTTAAAATTAGTTTTTTTAACACCGTGGCTCCTGCCGTGGATTAAAGATGTCCTGTAGTGGAGATCTGTTATTCTCCTGAAATTACTTCATAATACGTTCGTGGCAAATAAAATAGGTTCAGAATTTAAAAAAAGTCAAAAGTTTCTGCTAAAAAGTGACAGGGTAAGGTTGTTCCGGTGCATTTGCGTCACAATAGTACTTCAGTACGGTTACTACCCTGATTGTGAAGCAGTCGTAAATTTACAATTCTTATCTAACGGTGCGTACTGCTCATATACTATTTTCCAGATATATATATAGTAAACAGGTTGGTTCTCTCACGGCAGTATCCTTATACAGGTGATATGGACACATTTTTAAGCAAACGGCCATCAGATTGTCATATTTTGATTGTTGATGATGACGAGATTATCTGTGAGATGCTCAGGGATGCACTCAAGGAAAAGTATCATGTAACGACCAGCACCACCGGTAAGGATGCATTTTGTAAAATTGATGCCACGGATTTTGATATTGTTATCACCGATCTCAAACTTCCGGACACAACCGGTATCGAGATTCTCAGTTATGTTAAAAGCAAGGATGAGTACTCTGAGGTGATCATGGTCACCGGATATGCGTCACTTGATAGCGCAACAATAGCGATTAATCTTGGCGTTTTTTCATATTTTACAAAGCCGGTGGTTATTGATGAGCTTCTGATACAGGTTGAAAAAGCGGTAGCACTGCGCCTGTTTCACCTTAAAAGTATCATGCTGATGAATCAGTCGGAAATGATGCCTGCAGGTGCAAAAGATCACATTCATGATATCACCCAGCTTTATTATTTCATACGTAAACTGATGCTCTCCATAGAAGTTCCTGAAATAATGCGTATCACCCTTGAGGATGTCAATAACCGTCTGGGTGCGGAGTGTGCGCTTGTGGGCGTTGACCTTTTAGGATTTTCCGAAATATTCGCAATGCCCCGTACCGGTGTACTGGAATCAGATGCGCTTCATGCATTTATCGGTGATCATTTTAAAACCTGTTTTCCCAATCTGAACAAGGCAAAATTTGATGATGTCCAGATTCCGCTGTTTGTTTACAAAGGAAAGCAGGGTGAATGCACGCTTGAAAAAACATGGTATCCTGTTGTTATACCATTGACTGTTACCGATCGCGGCATCGGAACTCTTGTACTTTTCTTTAAAAACAGGGGATGCTTTACAACTGATCAAACTCAGTTTCTCTTTGTGTTCAGCTCCATTGTTTCATCGGTGATCGGGCACGGGTACTCAGTGCTTCAGGCCCGGCATCAGGCTAAAACCGATAGTCTTACCGGGGTGGCGAATCACCGTTTCTTCCACGAAACGCTTGAACGCGAGATTGCCAGATCCAACAGAAAAGGCTGTAGCTTTGTTCTTATTCTCATTGACATCGACAACTTTAAAAAAATAAATGACACGTATGGACATCAGGTTGGTGATGCTGTCATTGTTGACTTGACAAAAAGAATAGGTCTTATCATTCGTGCCGGTGATATTCTTGCGCGGTATGGCGGTGAGGAGTTCGGGCTTATTCTTCCTGAAACTGATCTTTACGGTGCGGAAGTGCTTGCGTCAAGAATACTGAATGCATTTACCGTAAAACCCCTTACGTATCTGCACCATAAGCTATCCTATTCAGCAAGTATCGGGATCGCGGTGTATGATGGTTCGCGACCGGTGAAAAAGGATATTCTTATCCGGACTGCAGATAATGCACTGTATGAATCCAAGCGCAATGGAAGAAACAGGTTTACGGTAGGTACCATTACTGTATGAAACTTGAAAACTATTTGTTCGCAGTAGTCATACATACCTACAGCCTCCTCATGGATATAGCCCATAGCATAGCAGGTATTTTTCTGAGTAAAATGGGGGAACGTAAAAAATGGGACATCTACCATCGTCAGCATCCACCTTCCCCGGTTCGTGATTTCCGCCACCGTTCCGTCGTATGGCTTCATGCAGCATCGCTTGGTGAGACAAAACTGCTGTATAAATTTTTAGAGGTTCTTGAACAGCGTCATCCTGAGGATCTCTATCTCGTTACTGCGACATCACATACCGGTGTCCAGTTTCTGGAACTTCATAAGACCCCATCGGTGTGCGGTGTCGGCTATTTACCGTTTGATTCACTTACGCTTATGAACGCTACGCTTAAACAATATGGTATTAAGCGGGTCTGGCTGCTTGAGACAGAACTGTGGCCATCAATGCTGTGGGCCTGCATAAAGAATAAAATTCCGGTTGGGATTGTCAATGCGAGAATGGAGATCAGGTCATTCAAGCGGTATTTTATGTTTCGTAAACTTCTTGCACCGCTTTTCGGTGTGTTCGATGTCGTGTTTGCTCAAACCGACGAATATGCAGAACGTTTTATACATGTGGGTGTCAGCAAAGATGTTATTCATGTAGTAGGAAATATCAAAGGGCATATTTTTATCAAACGGCCGGCAAGACGCGAGTGGTTGTTGCTCCGTCGTGCCATGAATCTTAGTGATGGCTGTTTTGTGCTTGCAGCTGGTTGTGTGCATGCCGGTGAGGGAAAAGAACTTCGCAAATGTATTGATATGCTTTCACGAAAAAATATGCCTTGTAAAGTGATTGTCGTTCCACGGTATCTTGAAGAAACGTCTGCGATTATGGACGAGATCGGCGGATCGATAGCACACTTTACAGAGATTACGACATCACGGAAATGGGATGTCTGCATTATTGAGAAAATGGGAGTTCTTGATGATATTTACAAAATGGCTGATGCTGCATTTGTCGGAGGAACTTTTGTACCGGTTGGTGCGCATAACGTATGGGATCCTGCACGCTTTGGAATACCGGTGTTTTTCGGGCCTGATTATCATACGCAAATTGAGAGCTGCAAGAAGCTGTTAAGTGCGGGTGTTGCATTCAAGGTGGAGAATGGAGAAGAACTCGCAAACACTATTGTAAGAGTCATACGTCTTGAGCCTCGTAAGTTTGTCAGTGCTCAGACGACGTTCATTGAGACTGTTAACAAACGGCAATCGGTACTGGAACCGCTTATCCCATGAGTACAACTGACATTAACATACCACATGTAATCGTGCTTGCCGGTGATGATACCATCGGGAGGGAACAGACGCGTCGTCAGTTTATGGATACCATTCAGAAATCGTTTGATGGTGTCATAATCGAGCGTTACGATTCGTCAATGATGTCGTTTGCATCATATACAGAAAAGATAATCACGCCATCACTATTCCAGGAAACACGCATTTTTCATATCAACCACGCGCAGACGCTGACAGAAAAAGAGTTGAAGCTGCTTGATAGTACAATTAAATATCCACCCACCGATTCGTATGTCATTATAGAAGTTGATGAAATCAAAAAGGGGAAGGATTCTGAAGCCGGCGTTATAAAAACGCTTCAGATAAAAAAACGTTCGGCATCACCGGATAGTGGTTTCGCGTATCATGAGTTTACAAAACCATCAGAGTATAAAATAGCAGAGTGGCTTGTGGCGCAGGTTCCCAGACTGTTAAACCGCAGGATCAGTAAACAGGATGCAGAGTATCTTGTGGATCTTGTTGGATATGATCTTGAGGGGCTCTATTCCGAGCTTCAGAAAATTGATCTGAATCTTGAACCGGGTGAAGCCATCACAAAAAGTGTCATTGAAGAGATCGTTGGGGCATCACGGCCAATGACTATTTTTGAGCTTGCGTCAGCGCTTGAGTGTAAAAATCTGACACGCGCGCTTGATATTGTTGATTCGCTTTTTGCAACATCATTCCCGGGACCATCAATGGTGGCTGCGGTATTCAAACAGTTCTGGGCAATGTTCAGGATCAAACACTTTGCGGAGCAGAAACCTCAGGTTGTCAAGACATTTCTTACTGCGACCGGTTTCAAAAATCAGGCGCAAACTGATGCCGGTGTTGCAATCGGGATGGCGGCAGGGCTTCTTGGTGAAGGGCAGGCTGCAAGAGTGTATCCTGTTTTGATTGCATCAGGTATTGTAAAGCATGCGATGAATTTTACCGATGATGAACTTAAATGCATCTGCCGGTGGCTTCTTGAGTTTGATACTGGTATAAAATCAGGGAAAATTGCACTGACACAGCAGAATGTACAGATGTTTTGCTACAAAGTGTGCAGGGTATCTCAGCTTGTAAAGGATGGATTTGCACAGTGAGATATTTTTTCCGTGTAGAATATGATGGTACATCATTTGGAGGATGGCAGCGTCAGCCAAATGCGGTAAGTATTCAGGAACAACTGGAGCACGCTTTTAGTGTCGCGCTGCGTACAAAGATTGATATTACCGGAGCCGGCCGTACCGATGCCGGTGTGCATGGTCGTGCTCAGGGAGCGCATTTCGATTGTGATCAGGAGTTTAATCTGTCGCGTCTTGAGCTGTCGGTTAATGCCATTCTTCCTCATGAAATTTCGATTTATAATTTATGCCCGGTTGATAATACATTTCATGCACGGTTCAGTGCTGTTGCAAGGCGCTATAAGTACACAATGTGTCTACGAAAAATGCCGCTTTTGTATAAGCGTGTCTGGATGATATTCACACACGTTGACTGGGATCTTGTAAAGCAGAATACAACGCATCTGCTGGGGCGTCATGATTTCGAAACTTTTTGTGCGTCAGGGGCGACAAGTGATAATACAATCTGCACTGTTACCACTGCATCTCTTGACAGGATTAATGATTGTATTGTATTTACTATAGAAGCGGACCGGTTTATTTACAGGATGGTTCGCTCGGTGGTCGGGACACTTATTGACATAGGCAGGGGAAAAATCAGCCAATCGATGGCGGATAGTATCGAAAGTCGTAATCGTTTAAAAGCCGGATCAACAGCACCTGCCTGCGGACTTGTTCTGGACTATGTAAAATATCCAGTGGAGTTACTTGATGAATCAAAATAATGGTAATAAATCCAGTGGTGTCGGGATCTATCTTTTGTTTCTCGCGCTGGGAATTTCAGTTGGGCTGATTGCCGGCGGGGAGATCATTAAACGTATCTATGTGCCTGCAACGACAGCCGCAGTATCTCAGCCATCAACCGATCAGTCTGTCGTTTCTCTGGAGCCCCCCCCGGTTCAGGATGATATTCTTCTGTCAAGAAAAAACGCAATCGTAAAAGCTACCAGGGCAATAGCACCCTGTGTTGTCGGTATTGTTGTCACTCAGATTCAGGTAGTTCGAGATCGGTATTATACTAATGAATTTCTCGATTTCTTTTTCAATCCGCAAATTCAGCCGCGCTATCAGCAGATTGAGAGTATCGGTTCCGGGTTTGTTATCCATAAGGACGGTATCATTCTTACAAATTATCATGTTGTGGAGAATGCTGCAAAATTGTTTGTCAACTTTGCAAACGGGAAGCGACTTGAGGGTAAGGTGATCGGGGTTGATGCCCGCTCGGATCTTGCTGTTATTGCCGTTGAGAAGGGTGAGTTCCAGCAGGTTGTTTTTGGTAACAGTGATGAAGCGATGACTGGTGAGTGGGTGATCGCAATTGGAAATCCGTTTTTAAATTTTATCAATGATGTTCATCCGACCGTGACGGTAGGGGTGGTGAGTGCATTAAACCGGAATTTTGCACCATCAGCCGGCGTTTACTATCAGGGAATGATTCAGACTGATGCCGCTATCAATCCGGGAAACAGCGGGGGACCGCTTGCCAATGCGCTGGGTGAAGTAATCGGTATTAATACTTTTATTTTTACCGGATC
This sequence comes from uncultured Fibrobacter sp., assembly GCA_964390065.1. Lineage (GTDB taxonomy): Bacteria > Fibrobacterota > Chitinivibrionia > Chitinivibrionales > Chitinispirillaceae > JAAZBG01. The sequence goes on from CAYMGX010000015.1 coordinate 45,700, forward strand.
AAATGATAACAAAGGATCAATTGGTATCGGGTTTGCAATTCCAATAAAACGAGCACAGCGTGTCGCGGATGAGTTAATTACCTATGGAATGCGGCGTCAGGTCTGGACCGGCATTTCGGTACAGGATCTAAACAGGGCCCTCGCTCTGACACTTGGATATAACAGCACTGATGGCGTAGTGATTGCCGGTATACAGCAGGGAAGTCCTGGTGAAAAGGCCGGTTTACAAAACAATGATATAATTCTTCAGCTTGGAAACCGTATTATCCAGTCGCATCTTGATATTGATGGTTTTTTTCTTGATTATTTTGTCGGTGACAAGGTGCAAATGGTAATTTTACGTAAAGGTAAGCAGCTTAATGTTCAGTTAACGTTGAGCGAATTCACGAGCGCAAAATAATAAAGGAGTAATCCATGGCGATACAGTTAAAAGAAAAAAGGCCTTCTACATTAGTGCTTGTAGTGATCGTTGGTATTCTGATAGGGTCGTATCTTAATAGTTTTGTAGAGATGCTGCCCGGGGGTGAAAATGTTGTAAAAACATTCTTTACATACAGTATACCTGTCGGAATTGGAGACTTTGTCAATAATAAACCGGTGTTTGTTGACTTGAATGCAATCAAGTTTCAGATTGGCTTTATGTTCAAGTTCAGTCTGCTTTCCATACTTGGTGTTTTTATTAGTTTATATTTTTTCAGATGGTACCGTTAATCCGGGTGACTTGCAAGCGATCTGATTTTTCATGAACAGGTTCATTTTTATGGTGTTTACAATATGAGAGTAGTGCCGGCTGCTTGCCCCGGGTACAAGGCCGGGTGACCTCCCCGCAGGAGCTGATCATGGGACACACTTAACTCCGTCTAATTGGTGGGAAAAATGAGGAGAATGTATTTTTTTG
>CAYMGX010000016.1:0-45385 GCA_964390065.1 uncultured Fibrobacter sp.
AAAAAAGCAATCAGAATTACGAAGATAGTTGAGAAGGAGGTTCCGGGGTGCAATGAGTGACATACTATCTCAGGAACAGATTGATGCGTTATTGAACGGTGTTGGTGGTGATAGCAGTTCTTCGGCTCCTGTAAAGCCGGAATTGCCGGCTGTTGATCGCAACGAGCTTATACAGAATGTATTTACATTGTTCTGTTCGCAGGCAAGTACGGTAATTTCAACAGTTGACAATAAAAAAATAGTTTTTTCATATGAAAGTTACGAAAAGGCAAATGTTGAAACTATCAAGCGCAAAATCAGTGCTGTATCGCTTTCTCTTAAAATTTCATTTAAATCCGGTTTTGAGGGTGATTGCAAACTGATCATACAAAAAAAGGATGTTGCAGTACTGGCTGATCTAATGGTGTTTGGTGATGGAACCGCGGAGTATAGCGAAGATCACAAGGATACGATTGGAGAACTGTTAAGTCAGGTGATGGGGGCATTTACAACAGCGCTTGGTTCCGAATTTGGTATTACAGCGTCACACAATCCAATTGAAGTAGAGGAGTGTGATCTCGATAATCCATCGCCCCAACTTGATAACTACGACATGATCACAATTCCGCTTGATATTCAGGATTTCTGGTCATCCGCTGTAATTATGCTGGTAAGTCAGGAAATCAGCGATCAGTTAGTATCACATGCAAGTTCGAATGACCCATCGCTTTCAAAAGCAGATAGTTTTGGTTTGAGTATGTCGGAAATAGATGATTTGTCAAAAGTTACATCGTTTAACTCAGATTCATCATCATTCACGGAGACATCACTTTCAGGTACACCAGTCAATGCACCGCGCGAAAACATTGAAATGCTTTTAGATATCGATCTTGATGTAAGTATTGAGCTTGGGCGGTCACTTCTTTCAATAAAGAGAATTCTTGAACTTGCACCGGGATCAATCGTTGAATTGGATCGTATGGCCGGCGAACCGGTTGATTTACTTGTTAATAACAAGGTTGTAGCTAAAGGTGAGGTTGTTGTTATTGATGAGGCTTTCGGGATACGTATTGTTTCATTAGTCTCGCCGGAAGAACGTATTAAAAGCCTGCAGTGACAATTCACGCCCTTACAGGGAGAACTTGTACAATACTGATTTTTACAAAGCCCCCCTGCAGGGATTCAGTAAAGAAATAATTCCATTGAATTACAACTGTTTACAATGATACAATTTGTTCTCAAGTGTATTGTCATTGTCATCATGTTTTAACAATGGGTATTTGCAATGTATAAAAAAGTTCAGATAATGTTCCTTCGATTATTCCTGCCTGTGTTGTTACTGTTATCGGTTTGTTTTGCACAACATCAGCAAAGTGAGACTGGTAATTTTGATTTTGATAAATTGCAGGAAGCAATTTCTAATCAAAGTGATACCCAGAGATCAGAGAATCAGGCTGTTTCACAGAATGAAAAAAAAGAATCAGATAATTATGTCTGGGTTGTTTTCCGAATCACCCTGTACCTGGCAATAGTTATTGGCGTAATTTTTCTGGTCGCCTGGATTGTCAGGAAAGCAGGTATTGGAAATTCGCGTATTGGCGGATCCGGAAATATGGATATCCTTGAGGTGCTTCAGACCGGACAAAACCGTAACATCATGATTATAAGAGTTATGGATGTAATATATCTGGTAGGGCAGACTCAAAACTCGATAGCGCTTCTCGAAAAAATAGAGGGACAAAAAGCGATCGACCTTATTGCATCATCAAAAGGCGGAGGTACGGTTATGCAATTTAAAGAGGTCTTTAATAACTTTATGGGAAAGATGAAGAAACCAGTATGAATTTACATATTGAAAAACGGCACATCTCCCCTTTATCGGTATCGGCCACGTTGGGCTTCAGCTTTAGAAATAAATTAGGCTATTTTTGTAACTGCCTTAAAATCAGCAGATTATTCTTATTGTTCGGTATGATGCTTATCGTTGCACCTTTGCTTAGTGATCTTTCTGCACAGGTACTTCCGAAACTGACACTGTCGGTTAACGATTCTGCGAAGCCATCAGACGTGGTGGTGACTTTGCAGATTCTGCTCCTGATAACAATACTTGCTCTTGCCCCGTCCATACTGATATTAATGACCTCGTTTGTCCGAATAATCATTGTTTTATCATTTTTACGCCGCGCAATTGGTACTCAGACTATGCCACCGGATCAGATTATGGTAGGCTTGGCACTATTCTTAACATTGTTCATTATGATGCCTACATTTACACAGATAAATCAGAATGCAATCCAGCCGTATCTTGATCAAAAAATCGAGTTTCGGGAAGCACTTAAAGAGGCTGGCAATCCTGTGAGAAATTTCATGCTTCGTCAGGTGAACGAAAAGGATGTGGCGCTATTTGTTCGTATCTCAAAAATGCCTTCGCCAAGAAATGTGAACGATCTTCCTTATGAAGTAATCATTCCGGCGTTTATCACCAGTGAATTGAAAACGGCGTTTATTATCGGTTTTATCTTATTTATACCATTTCTGGTAATCGATATGATCGTGGCAAGTGTACTGTTGTCTATGGGTATGATGATGTTGCCGCCGGTGATGATTTCGATGCCGTTTAAAATTGTCTTGTTTGTTCTCGTTGATGGTTGGCATCTTATTGTAAAGCAACTTGTTGTAGGATTCAGGTAAGGTGCTTTTTTAACTGGCTATTGGCTATTGGCTAACAGCTAACAGCTAAAAGGAGTTTAAGCAATGGAACCGGGAGTGGTAATCGATATTGGCAGGCAGGCGATATGGATAACGTTACTGGTATCCGGGCCGATGCTCATTGCAGGATTGGCTGTCGGGTTGATTGTCGGTGTATTTCAGGCGGTTACTCAAATTCATGAAATGACATTGACATTTATTCCGAAAATTTTAGTTATGGTCTTTGTATTCCTCATGCTTCTGCCGTGGATGCTGATTACGTTAGTTGATTACATGGCACAGTTATTCGATATTATCGGGAAAGTAACGAGATAGTGGATTGGCTTCCTTTAACTGTTGATCAGATACAGTACTTTCTGCTTGTTTTTGTGAGAATAAGCACGGTGATCGCTTTGGTTCCAATCTTTGGAAGCTACCAGATTCCGGCGCAGATTAAGGTAGCAATATCACTTACGCTTGCGATAATTTTACTCCCGGTGATAATGGCAGCAAAGCCCCAGATACCGGGAAGTTTTACTGTTGCTTTATTTATGATTCTCGCTATTAAAGAAGCAATGGTGGGTCTGGCAATCGGATTTGTTACCCAGTTAATATTTACTGCAATTCAGTTAGCAGGACAATTAGTCGACACAGAAATGGGATTTGGATTTGTTGAGGTGGCAGACCCCTTTACCGAAGAACCGATAACGGTTCTTGGACAGTTTCAAATTATCATTTTCACCATTTTGTTTTTAACATTTAATGGTCACTATTTTCTTTTACTTGCAGTAGAGAAATCGTTTCAAATAATTCCGTTATTTTCAGCACATATTCCAGGCGGCCGGGAAGCAATGCATATAACCGGCCTGATCGCAAATGTCTTTGTGCTTGCACTGCGGTTTGCAGCTCCGATCTTTGTTACACTGATTCTGACAGAAATGGCGCTTGGTGTTGTGGCGAGAACTGTTCCGCAGATCAATATCTTTTTTGTAGGTATGCCCTTGAAAATTGTTCTCGGTCTCAGCGCGATGATTCTGGCTCTTCCAATGCTTGCCACGCTATTTAAAAAGAGTTACGAAGTATTGATTCAGGATGTCTGGCGATTGTTGTATTTGATGGCGTAGGGGGGAAAGAAATCAAACCATGGCTGATTCATCAGAAGAAAAAACCGAAGCCCCGTCGGAAAAACGACGACAGGATGCGCGGGAGAAAGGGAATGTTGCCAAGAGTCAGGAGATCAACTCTGTGGTTGTTCTTCTTACCGGTATCCTTCTTCTGAAAGTGATGGGGCCGTGGATTCTTGAAGAACTTGGGAAATGCATTGTCGATTTTTTCACACTCTGCAATGATACGACAATGAGTGAAACGCGCTTTTTCAAAATGACCTATATGGCGTTGATCACCGTGGCAAAAGTAACGCTGCCGCTGGCTGGCGGTATTCTGGTGCTTGGGGTGATTGCTAATATTGCTCAGATCGGATTTTTACTTACGTTTAAACCGTTAATGCCAAAATTGGAAAAGATTGATCCGATAAAGGGTTTCCAGCGATTGTTCTCAATGCGATCACTTGTTGAGACTATTAAAAATATTCTTAAACTATCAATCATCGGGATAGTTGCCTATGTCACCCTGAAAAAAGAATTTGATACAATGCTGACCCTGTCTGATGCCTCGGTTGGCACAATATGGTTTTTTACCGTAGGAGTTGCATTTGAGGTAATCATTAAAATTGCAATGGTACTGGTTGTACTTGCAGTTCTTGATTTAGCATATCAGCGCTATGATAATGAAAAAAAACTTAAAATGTCAAAGCAGGAGGTCAAGGAGGAACACAAATCCATGGAGGGAGATCCTCAGATAAAAGCACGGATAAAATCACTCCAGCGCGAGATGGCACGACGCCGCATGATGGAGGAAGTACCGAAGGCGACTGTTGTGGTCACTAACCCCACTCACCTTGCAATTGCATTGCGCTATGAACCATCGGAGGGTGATGCGCCTGTTGTTATCGCAAAAGGTAAACTGGTGATTGCTCAGAGAATAAAAGAACTTGCGTACAAACATAACATTCCGGTGATTGAGGATAAGCCGCTCGCCCGTGCGATGTACGATAAAGTGGAGATAGGAATGCCGATCCCTGTAGAATTTTTTACGGCAGTAGCTGAGATTCTTGCGTATGTATTTAAACTGAAAAACCGCAAAATGGCGTAGAGGTTTTACAATTACCTCAATAAAAAGTCCTGTAACATCATTGGCTGATTTTTGCCAGTCCCCATCAATAATCCTGATTGGCGCAGTTGATCGCGGCGCAGAACCGTAATCTATTGAGCGCTAAGCATTTCAAACCTCTTGACCTTATCACCCATCGATAAAGCCTGCGAGGTTTTCAAAGCTTATCATCTCAATATCTTACAGTTATGCATCCACGCCAACTGCGCCAATTAGGATAATACTATATTTGAGAAATACAGTATGGTGTTTGCAGTGTACTTATGATTTGTCAAGGAGAGAATACATGAAAAGGATTATTGCTCTTTTATTTCTAATGTTACTTGGTTTTGAAGTCTTTGCTCAAACGAAATCAGATAATGCAGTTAATACCATACTGTCTTCATATTCAACAAAAAAATTTGAAAAAGGGGCTGTAAAAGAAGATGATCTTGCAATAATAGTAAAATGTGGAATGAAAGCCCCAAGTGCGCGTAATACACAGCTATGGAAATTTACAGTAATACAAGACACTAATAAATCAAAAAAAATAATTTCTGATATAATGGACGGAAATATACTAATAATAATATCAGGATCAGAAGAAAAGATGATGGGCGTTGATGTGGTATTTGACTGTGCATTGGCAACTGAAAACATGTATTTAGCAGCACAAGGGCTTGGTTTAGGTGCACATATTTATACTTCTCCAGTAGAAAATATAAACCGGAACCTAAAAGAAGAACTCAATATTCCAAACGGATATAAAGTAATATCAGTATTAAGAATTGGAAATAGTGATAAATCAGTAGATGCTGTTAGTTCTGCATCAAAACGGAAACATTTCAATGAAATTGTTAATTACTCAAAATAGTTGAAAAAAGTAAACCCGACTATACCAGAATGGCGCCACGATCAGCGCCATTCTGGTTTTATAGCAATCAGATGCACTTTCTTTATACAGAAATGCACAAGCTGTCTTTAGTTGAGAATCCTGAGTGCAGATTCATAGTCAGGCTCCTGAGCGATTTCCGGAACCTGCTCTGTGTAAATGACAGTTCCCTTTTCATCGGTAATGACAACTGCACGGGAAAAAAGGCCCTTGAGTGGACCATCCATGATAGTCAAACCAAAATCTTTACCAAATGTACCGGAGCGGAATGCCGACAATGTGACAACATCATTAAGTCCTTCTGCACCACAGAATCTGCCCTGAGCAAATGGAAGATCCATTGATATGCAAAGTACAACGACATTTTTCAAAGAAGACACTTCTTTATTGAAACGTTTTACGGACAATGCACAAATTCCAGTGTCAATGGATGGGAATATGTTGAACACAATACGCTTTCCGGCAAATGATTCAGATGTGGCATCAGAAAGATCAGATTTTGTGAGAACAAATGATGGAACCTTTGTGCCGACTGATGGAAGCGATCCGCATGTCGTTATAGCAGTACCTTTTAATGTAATTGTAGCCATAAGTAAACGCCCTTTCTAAAATGTTTGATATCATATCTGTTTTATAATCTAATATACGTCCGACCAGGATTAAAAATCTACTTTCCTGAGGCAGAAGTTAGTATTAAATTTTCAAAAAAAGATTTCTGCTGCTGAGTAGCATGTAAATATACATTTTCTCCTTTTAGTAAGCCGATCCCAAGTATATATTAAATGAAATTCCTTATCAATCAATCACACTGTCATTAGAGGTTTGTCAAAATGAAACACATTTCACGTTTCCTGTGTGCAGCACTTTTTTTTACAATTATTTCGTCAGGGTCACAATCCTTTGCAGCAAGTAAAGGAGCAGTTACAATTGCCGACAAAGGTACCCATTTTGAGGTACAGCAGGATTATACGCAAAGTACTTCTCACTTTGAAATGGGTGAGCTCCTGTATGAGCAGATTCTCATTTCGATACCCGATTATGAAAATCTTATCGATTCCTATCTGGCTGAACTCTTTCCTTCACCGGAAATTTATGCATTTGTGTTAAGCAGGGTTGATGATATTAAGCCGCAGATTCCTGTTCGGTACAGAGATGAAATCGATGGTATGTGTTCAAAAGCAAGCGGAACTGAAGCCGTGGCCGGGGATGGGAAATTATCTGCTGATGAGATTTACCTTATGCAATTACTGCCGGATGTTGCCCGAACAACCGAGTGCTCCGGTATTTCTGTGTATGGTTCCCGGTCAGCAAGTGGCTCTCTTATGACCGCACGCATATTGGATTGGTACGAAGGTTCAAAAAATCAACTTGCACAAATTCAATCAGTAACAACAGTAAAGTATGGTACTAAATCGCTATGTATGATAGGATACCTGGGATTTGTCGGGATCCTGACTGCATTTAACAGTGATGGTGTTTTTACCGCTATTCTTGATTCACCGTCAGAGTATCCTTACTCATCCGCAAACAAACATTCATACATAAACGATATACGGTTCGCTCTTGAAAATTATGGCACTGTAGCTGATGAGGCATCGTTTTTATCCGGTACAGAACGGAAATACACGTATAATCATCTGGTATTACTCTCTGATAAAAATACTGCCGGAGTGCTTGAAAATAATTTTTCAGGTACAGGATCAAACGTTCGCAGGGCTTTACGTACCGATTCATCATCACTGAACCCCGGAATAACATGGGGATTTAACAATGCTGTTGCAGCTGTAAACTCATTCCTGCTTTCCGGAAATCTGGATAATCATACGCCTTTTAGTAATAATACCGCTCGTTGGGAGAGTTTTATAAATGAAATGCAACGCTGCGGGGATGATATAACAATAGATGAGTTAAAACAGATTGTATCACATGTCAATAATAATGGTCCAGCGACACCATCCGATAGTGATCTTTACAATTTGAATACACAACAAATTATAATCTTTCAACCATCAGATTTTCATCTTGAGGTTTCGTTCAGGCCAAAACAGGGCAGTCTGCCTAAAACTCCTGTGTTTGAAACGATTCCGGTTAACTTCACGGCAAATAAAGTCTCCAAAATCAAACTGCCACAGAGTAAATCCATGCTCAACAATGGCAGCCTGATGGTTTCGCGTGATGGTTCAAACAATATTATGTTTAGTTTGTCGCAGCCATCAACGATATCGATCCGGTTGTTTGATGCACTTGGCAGAGAGGTGAGATCAGATTTCCTTGGACAGGTACCTGCCGGAATTCACAATCAGAAATATTCTGCTGGCGAACTGGCCAGTGGGCTGTATTATTATAGTGTTAAGGAGCATAGTTCATATACGTTAAAGTAAATCCTGAAGTGCAGATTGACAATGTCACAATCTGCACTTTGCAAAAATTCAAATACAATGCTTATAACTTTTTCCCACATTCGCACCGCAGTAAAAATAAAAATAGGGTAAATGTATTATTTAATTCAGTTATGTCAAATGATGGGCAGAGGTCATTGGAGCAATACGTCACAATTTAATTGAAGGGGTTCACGATGGATGTTGAAAAGAATACCGGAATTAAGTCATTCAGTGTTATCTGGACTATACTATTTGCCATAGGCTCGGTTCTGTTATTCATTGGAATCACTAATAACACACTTTGGTATGATGAATCGTTTTTTGGCGTTGTGGTTCGATATTCTTATTTTGATCTCATTAAGATAGCTGCTGGTGATAATCATCCACCGTTCTATTTTATCCTCTCTAAAGTACTGACGGATATAATGGGAAATAATGTTTTTTCACTTCGCTTCGCTTCACTTTTGGGAGTAATCGCTCTGGCTGCATTAGGTTTTGGACCTGTCAGAAGAATCTGGGGAGAAAAGGCATCGCTGCTTTTTACCTTGTTGGTATTTGCTACACCGGCATTTGTGGCACAGGCCCTGAATGCCAGAATGTATACCTGGGCCGCATTTTTCTGTACAGCCAGTACGCTCTATGCATATTGTGCACTTGCTGAGAATAAACGCAGGGATTGGATCATTTTTGGTTTGTTCTCAGTGTTGGGCTTATACACACATGTCTACCTGATGCTTGAGTGTTTTGCCATCTTTGCACTTGCTTTTTTATGGATCATCATCAAAGACAGAAAAAAGCTGGCAACGTTTATTGTTGTCTCCATTTCAGTGTTGGCACTGTATCTTCCATGGATTTTTGTGGTTATAAAACAGGCCGCTGATGTTGCAAAAGAATTCTGGATACCACTTCCCACTGCAAATTGGGTTCTGAATGGTTTACTTTACATGCCATTTCAACATGAGTTCGGTTCCAGTCTGCACCCCGGTTTACTTTATGCGGCATTTGTTCTTGCCACCGCTCTTTTTATTATAGGTATACTGAATGCGTTGAAAAATAAAAATAGTACAGGAAGACTGTTTTTCTGGAGTATGACAATAGCCATTTTGACAATCGTCGGGGCAACTATCATTACGTATCAATTCAAGCCTATACTTTTTGGGCGATATCTCACAAGTATACTTGGTTTGTACATTCTCGTCTGGGTTTACGGCATTTCATTTTTCAGGAACAGGATTGCAGGCATTATCAGTGTTTGTCTCCTGATGGCTGTTTTTATTCCTCAGATACTTGAAATTAAGACGGTAAATAGAAATGGCCCTATGGTCGAAATAAAAAAGTACATTGACAGTACGTCTGGATCTGATGATGTTTTTGTGCATAATGATGAACACTCTTTTGGAATATTCTGCTACTATTTTCCACAGTACAAACATTACCTTTATTTGAAGGATGGTTTTGAAGGGTATTCAAACTACTCAGCCTTCGGAACGGCAGGCCTGGCAGGTCATGACTATAGTGATTTTGTTAAGGGACACAACCGTGTCTGGTTGATTAACCGCAATACGTCCGATTTTTCAAAGTTTCCGTACATATCCTATTATGAGTTTGAAAAAAAAGGTAAGCTTTATAAGTCTGCACCAGAGAAACGATTCGCGCAGAAAAACTCCTTTTTAGATCTGGATATTGCAGAATTTTCTTCCGACAGTGTCAATAAGTTTAGTGAAGACAACCTTTTTTCCGGTGATGTTAAGGAATTGCGGATAGTGGTGGATGGTTTTAGAAACAACCGTGGCATTGCAATCAGTATGATTCTTAACCGGGAATTGTATGAATTATCTGAGAAATATTTGTGGCAGAATAAGGATATTCCACAAATTAGAACGAAGGTGGCAGAAAAGCTGATCTCAAATAATAGCTTTCTTTCGGATGAAGAAAAATCATTTATGCTAAGTTTCTATACTCAAGATACAGACAGTGGAGTATTTAATCTTACAAAAAAATTTACAAAAGAGGATTATACAAAGCAGTATTCAATCGTACAGAAAATGGACCATACAAGTGAAAGTGCGATTATTGATGGTAAAGCGCAATTCAAGTTTAATGGTTTACCCAAAGATAAGTACTATATTTTTATTTTTCATGATGAAAATAGTAATCATCAACTGGATTTGAGAGAAAATGCGCCTCCTGCTGAGGGAATGGCTGTTTCAGGTGCTGACACTCCTTTGCAGCAATACTCCTCTTTTTCAACCAATAATATCGCTCTGAATAAGGATGATATGGAGATTGTGATGCACGTATATTACTATTGATGGATCTGTATATTTCGTATTAAAAATGGCACATTGATAATAAAAAAAGGTGATACAACCGGTTTCTGATTACCGGTTGTATCATGAAATACATCGACTATGTTGAGATTGTCGATGTAGCTGTGCCCCCAGCATCGGAAGACGCATCACGTTCTTTCGTGTCTGCATTCTCCCGTTTTTGGGTATCTACCCTGACTTTTTTACTGTTTGCTTCAAAAATCCTCTGAAATAAGCAGAAAATTAATATCAGAATTCCATAGACAATTCTTGTCCACCATGAACTGAGTGTTCCCTGGAACATGATCAGTGTTTGAATTGTACCGAGAATCAATACTCCAAACATCGTTCCCACTATATACCCGTATCCACCTGTGAGAAGGGTTCCGCCAATGACCACTGCAGCAATCGCATCCGTCTCAAGCATTCGTGCATGAAGCGCGTAGCCGCTGAGCATATAGAATGTAAAGAGAACACCACCAAGTGCTGCACAGAAACCGCTTAGCGTATAGATGAGCACTTTGGTCCGTGCGACTGGTAGTCCCATAAGTATCGCAGATTGTTCATTGCCACCTATGGCATATACAGTCCTGCCAAATTGTGTATAATGTGCAAGGTAGATCGCGAAGATGACTATTGCAACAAAGATCAGTACATTTACATTGATAAATGCAGTGTCGGTAAGATACCACCGCCAGGTTGCAAGTGATGTATACACCGGGTTTGTGATATTGATTGTGTCAGTACTGACAACATAACACAATCCACGAGCCAGAAACTGACCGCCGAGCGTCACGATAAACGGGTGCAGTTTAAATTTTTCAATCATAAATCCCATTACTGTACCAAATGTCGCACCCATTGTTAAAACTACAATCATGACAAGATAGGGATTCATATGGCTTTTTTCAAGCAGATGCGCAGATACCATTGTTGTCAGGCCGATAACAGACCCTACCGAAAGGTCAATTCCTCCGGACAAAATGGCAAAAGTCATACCAACGGCTGTGACCATTAAAAATGCATTATCAACAAAGAGATTCAGAAAAACATCAAGCGACAGAAAACTTGGATATGCTGCTGCTCCCGATCCGTACATTACAATAAAAAGCAGGATCGTCACGATCACGAGTGTATATTTTCCATTAAATAGTTTTTTCATTGTTACTCCCTGGCTGGCTTCATTCTGAATACCATTTTTCTAAACTCCGGAGACTGAATATTCATGACAATAAAAACAACAACAGCTTCGATGATAAGATTAATTTCGGGTGGAACACCTATTGAGTATATGGTTGTTTTTAATGTCTGAATCAGCAGCGCACCGACTACGCTTCCGATAAGAAAAAACTTCCCGCCTGCAATAGATGTACCCCCGATTGCTACTGCCAGAATCGCATCAAGCTCAAACATCTCTCCGGCATTGATTCCATCAGCACACTTTACATTTGAACTGACAATCAGTCCTGCTATACCTGCACAAAACCCACTGAATGCATAAACGAAAAGAAGGATTTTCTTTTCGTTAATACCGGTAACTCTTGATGCAACCGGATTAATGCCGACCGATTCAATATACAAACCAAGTGCTGTCTTACGCGTAAACAGGAGTGTTGCTGCCAATACGATCAGGACAAGATAAATCGAGAATGGTAATCCCAGAAGGAATCCGTTACCAATAAAAAAGTAGGGCTTGTAGTAGATCGTAATGATCTGTCCATTTGTGAGAAGCTGAGCAATACCACGTCCCGCAACCATGAGGATCAGGGTAGCAATAATCGGCTGCATTCCGATTCTGGAAATCAGAACGCCATTCCATAATCCAATTGCCGTCGCAAGCGCAAGAGCACCAAGAATCGCAACGGCCATAGGAACATTGGTGTTAAATGTTTGTACACCATCAACAATTTGAAGATTTCCGCCAATTAGAAGTGCAGCCATTGCTCCGGTGATAGCAACCGTTGAACCTACTGAAATGTCAATACCTTTTGTCGCAATAACAAGGCTCATACCGATAGCAATTATTATCAGCGATGATGAGCGGTTGAGAATGTCGATCAGGCTTCCATAAAGATGTCCATCCTTGATCTCTATTTTAAAAAAACCGGGAGTGGCAGCAAGGTTAAAAAGAAGTAGCAGTCCAAGTGCCAGTAATGCCCAGAATATACTGGTTTTATAAAATTCACCTTTTGCTTTAACAGCCATTGTCAATCGTTCCCTTCAGCAATAAGATGTAAAATTTTCGCTTCACTGATATTTTCACCCTCAAGTTCACCGATTTTCTTTCTGTCGCACAGGACAATAACCCTGCTGCAGCACTTGACAACTTCTTCAAGTTCGGATGAGATAAAGATGAATGACATTCCTTCCTGACAAAGATCGAGTATCAGATCAATAATTTCACTCTTTGCACCGATATCAATACCACGTGTTGGTTCGTCAAGGATCATGACAGCCGGTGATGTCGCGAGCCATCGAGCCAGTATTACTTTCTGCTGATTACCACCGCTGAGTTTCGAGACTATCTGTTCGCAGTCGGTAACCTTGATACCAAGGGCTTTAATGTATTTATTGGCGATCTCAATCTGTTTACTCCGGGGTATTGTTGTAAATGTACCTGTTCTGCCCTGAAGTGCCAGAATGATATTTTCCCGGACGGTAAGATCACCAATTAAACCTTCAATTTTCCTGTCCTCCGGACAGAAGCCGAATCCATGCTCAATCGCTGCGATAGGGGAGTTAATAGTAACCGGCTTACCATTTATTTCAAATTGACCTTTATCTGCTTTGTCAATACCAAAAAGCAGCCGGACTGTTTCTGTACGTCCTGATCCAAGCAGCCCTGCGAGTCCGAGAATTTCACCTTTTTTAAGTGAAAAATTCATTTCGTGTATTGAACCCTTACGTTCAAGGTTCCTGACATTAAGGATTGTTTGATGGGCTGCAGATTGTTCTGCTGCTGCGGATTTTGATTTCGCATAATCAGCAGCCTTGTATTCCTTGCCGATCATTGCACTGATCAGTTTCATCGGCGGCAGGTCTTCAGTGAGATACTCTCCTACAAGTTCTCCGTTTTTTAAAACAGTAATTCTGTCCGAAATTGAATAAACCTGTTCCAGAAAATGGGTAACAAAGAGAATTGACATACCATCATTTTTAAGTTTTCTCATGATGTCAAAAAGCTGATTGACCTCTTTTTCATCAAGGCTTGATGTCGGTTCGTCAAGAATAAGTACTTTCGCGTCGATATTGATTCCCCGCGCAATTGAAACCATCTGCTGAATAGCTATGGAATATGACGATAACGTCTCTGATACATCAATGTCAAGATTGAGTCTGTTTATCAGAAGTGATGCAGCCCCTTTTTTCATGGCTTTGCGGTCAATTATTCCGAATTTTTTAGGTTCGCGTCCGATAAAAATATTCTCAGCGACACTGAGATTGAGGCATAGATTTACCTCCTGATATACTGTACTTATTCCTAAAAGCTGTGCATCATGCGTCGACACAGGAGCTATCGGTTTTCCACACAGGAGTATTTTTCCGCTATCAGCAGGGTATACACCCGTGAGCACTTTAATCAATGTTGATTTTCCGGCACCGTTCTGTCCCATCAAGGCATGTACTTCACCTTTAAACATTCTGAAACTGACATCGGAAAGTGCCTTGACACCAGGAAATTGTTTTGAAACGCCATCCACTGATAATATCAAATCATTGTTACTCAATTAATACTCCTCTTTTCTGTACGCTGGTACAGGAACAAAATGAAGAATATTCATCAGGAATGAATACCCGCGCAGTTATTGACAGTCGAGATGACAGGTAAGCATACAACCGGCATCAGATTAAATTTTAATCAGTTATTAAATCTCTGTATGCATAACAATACATACAGAGATTTACAATAACCACTTAAGAAAAAGATCAATATTTTCTGTTTGGAAATTCTTTGGCAGCTACCTCAGCAGGGAAGACACCCTCATCTGTGATAACTCTTCTTGGAATTTCTTTGCCGTCTTTAAGGTCTTTAGCGGCCTGCATGAGCTGTGGTCCGAGAAGTGGACTGCATTCAACCGTACAATTGAGTTTGCCGCTCATCATGGCTTCAAATGCTCCTTTTACGGCGTCAATTGATACAATAACAATGTCTGTTCCAGGTTTCAAACCAGCTTCTTCAATTGCCTGAATTGCACCGATTGCCATATCGTCATTGTGTGCAAAGAGAACGTCAATGTTCTTTCCTTCTGTTTTGAGGAATGCTTCCATGACTTCTTTTCCTTTTGCTCTTGTAAAATCACCAGTCTGTGATCTGATTATTTTAAAATTCGGATTCTTTGCAAGCACTTCTTCAAAACCGGCCTTTCTCTGAATTGCAGGATCTGAACCGGTTGTTCCCTGAAGCTCAACGATGTTGACCGTGGGTTTTGTGATGCCTTTTTTAGTCATATAGTCAACAAGCCAATCACCAGCTCTAACCCCTTCAAGTTTAAAATCGGAACCCATAAGTGAAACATAGAGCGACTCATCTTTTACGTCAACGCCTCTATCGGTGAGAATCACAGGAATTTTCGCTTTTTTTGCTTCCTGGAGCACTGGTTCCCATCCGGTTGTTGTTGTCGGAGAAAATGCGATAATGTCAACTTTCTGGGCAATAAAGGATCTGATTGCCTTGATCTGATTTTCCTGTTTATTCATTGCGTCGGAAAACTTAAGAGTGATACCGGCCTCTTTTGCAGCCGATTTGATTGACTCAGTATTTGCTGTGCGCCATTCGCTCTCAGCTCCTACCTGAGAAAATCCCATAACAATCGGCTTTGCTCCTTTTGGGGCAGCATTTACTGATAACGCAAGCGCTGACAATGATAAACCACATACAGAAAGAATCTTAGAAAACTTGATCATAAAATCACTCCGTTTCATTTTGTTTGTGAGTATTAAATTCTCCAACCGTGAATCACTTGATCTCAATGCAGAGATTATTGTCTTTTACATTAAGAACAAAGAGCCCATTAAAAGAAACATATGTCGATTTTTAAAATGTGTGCCTCCTCCTATTGACGATGGTAAAAAACGTTTTCAGTGGAATAGTACATATTCTTTGGCTGATTAAAGTTAATATCAGTTATGCCAAGATACTTCAATACCTCGAAAAGTGTTTTTCCGCAATGATCAAAAGCAATTGCTGCATGATGCGGGAAGCGCTTCTCGATTAATACGTGACGATAGAACCGACCCATTTCATTAATTGCAAAAACAGAGATGCATCCAAATGATTTTGGATTGATATTAAGTATCTCACCATCAGCAATATACGACCTGAGGTGCGTGTCTGCAGTCGACTGAAGTCTGAAAAGTGTAATCTGACCCGGACGTAATGTACCTTCAAGTGTACCGCGTGTGATATTGGGTTCCTTACCATTTTCCAGCAGACGATGCATGATAAGCTGATAATTCATTGTTGCATTTGTTAAACAACATGATGCTGTGTTGCCGCAATGAAAACCCATGAAAAGATCGGTCGGTTTATACGATCCAAGGACAGCTTTGTTTTCATCATACATATCCTTTGGAACGGTGTTGTTGATATCGAGAAGCGTTGCAGGAAGTTGTGTGGCTGCTGTTACCATATATTCACTCAGCGCTCCATAGATGTCAACTTCGCAGGCAACCGGAATTCCTCTTGCTGCAAGGCGTGAATTAACATAACAGGGTACAAATTCAAAGAAATTTTCAAAAGCCGGCCAGCATTTATTTGCAAAAATGCCATATTCTGAAAGACCGAGATTCTTTTGCATGAATGATGTAAGAGCAACTTCGTATTGTGCAAGCTTTGGAATAAGATCTGGAAAACGGTTGCCATTACCAAGCTCTGATGTCATTTCGTCAATAACACGTTTAATCTCAGGGCTGTCTTTCGCTTGTTTGTAAATATCCAGCAGATCAAGCTCACTATTCTCCATGATTTCAACACCAATATCATACAGGGCTTTAATCGGCGCATTGCAGGCAAGAAAATCCTGGGGACGTGGACCAAATGAGAATATTTTCAACTTTTTGAGACCAAGTATCACACGGGCAACCGGCACAAAATCGCTGATCATCGATGCCACTTCCTGTGCTGTGCCAACCGGATATTCAGGAATGTATGCCTTTAATTTGCGAAGCCCAAGATTATATGAAGCATTCAGCATACCGCAGTAGGCATCACCGCGGCCATTGATAAGATCATTGCCACTTTCTTCTGCTGCTCCGGCAAGCATCGAAATACCGCCAAAGTTTTTAACAAGCAGTGTTTCCGGACCTTCAGGACCAAAGTTGCCAAGGTACACAACAAGCGCATTGATACCATTATCACTGATCTCCTTAAGCGCTTTGGCAACGTCATACTCGTTTTCAATGATTGTTTTCATTTCTGTAATCTGAATGCCGCTTTTTTTACATTCTGCTGCAAGACAGGTACGGCGTTTCTCCGATAACTGAATCGGAAAACAGTCTCTGCTGACCGCTACAAGGCCAAGCTTTACAGATACAATATTATCCATCATTTTCCTCCTTTTTCAATACTGCCATTTTGACCGTAATATGCATTTATTCCATGCTTTCGTTCGTAATGTTTCGTAATGATCCAATCCTCAAGACGTGTAACATTGTTGTGTATGTTTTCTGTCAATTGTGCCATCTTTGCCAGTTCCTCAAGAATAACACTGTTGTAAACAGCTTTCTCCGGTGTTTCTCCCCATGTAAACGGTCCGTGACGTGCAACAAGTACCATCTGGATCTTTTTGTACGACAGGTTATCAAACGTCTTGACAATAAGATTGCCGGTTTCATCTTCGTAATTACCCTGGACTGAAACCTTGTCGATAACCGCAGTGCAGGGTATGTCGTCCGCAAGATGATCCGCGTGCGTTGTGCCGTAAATCGGAATCGGGCGGCATGCCTGAGCCCAGGCAACACTATAGGTTGAATGGGTATGAACAATGCCTGCAATATCAGGAAAATTTTTATAGAGAACAGAATGTGTCTTTGTGTCTGATGAATACCTGAGTGTACCTTCGACAATGGTATTGTCAAGATCAACCACAACCATATCGTCCGCAGAGAGCTTATCGTACCCGATACCACTTGGTTTAATCGCAAATACACCGCGATTTTTATCAAATGCACTTACATTTCCAAACGTATAAATAACAAGGCCCCGTTTAGGCAGTTCCAGGTTGGCAAGCCATGCCTGTTCCTTTATTTCTTTGTAAATACTCATTATAATTCTGTATTCCGTTGTGTATTAATTAAACTGATGTTCAATAAAGTTTCCGATTGAACAATACTTTTTGTAAAGAGTGCGATATATCAGTGCTTTATCAGCATCAGGATAGTACTCTTTCTCAAAGCCGCAACCCATCTTCTGCTGTGCATCGTGTATGGAGTTGAAGATACCACAGGCTGTCGCAGCAAACATCGCCGCACCAAGCGCACAGGTCTGCTCCGAAGCAGCAACTTTTATCGGCATATTAAGAACATTTGCAAGAGTCTGCATCACGTAGGTATCTTTTTTTGCAACACCACCAAGCGCAATAATACTTTTAATCGGAACACCTTCACTCTCAAATCTGTTTACGATGTGTTTTGCACCGAATGCAGTTGCCTCAACAAGACCTTTGAACACTGATGGTGCATTGTCTGCAATACGTAATCCGGTAATTGCTCCTTTAAGCGTATGGTTTGCATCAGGAGTTCTTCTTCCATTCATCCAGTCAACCGCAATGACATCGTTGTCGCAAAGTGGAAGCTTTGATGCCTCCTGTGACAGATTTCTGATCAGCTTGCCGGAAATATCATCAAGTAATGCATTACAGGATGAATCTGAGGATGTTCTTTTAAAGTTTTCCAGCGGCCATAGGAGCATCGTTTTAAACCATGCATAAATATCACCGAATGCAGATTGACCAGCCTCCATACCAAGCATCCCGGGTATAACTGATCCGTCAACTTGTCCGCAGATACCCCGTATTAATTTATTTCCATAATCTTCAATAGGTGCAACGAGAATATCACATGTGGAGGTTCCAATAATTTTACACAAAGAGAACGGTTCAATACCGCCGCCGACAGCTCCCATATGTGCATCAAAACCACCGACACCGACAACAATAGCTGTGGACAACCCGAGGCGTTGTGCCCATTCCGGTGAAAGATTGCCGAATTGTTCTGTACAAGTATAGGTGTTTGTAAATAATCGTTCTCTGATTCCTTTAAGTAAAGGATCAATACTCGTCAGAAACTCCTCTGATGGTAATCCGTTGTATTCTGTATGCCACATTGCTTTATGACCGGCTGCACAACGGCTTCTTTTCATGGTAACCGGATCGGTGTTTCCAGTCAGCAGTGCAGGGATCCAGTCGCAGTGTTCCACCCAGGAATATGCGTGATTTCTGACCTTTTCATCACACCTGATAATATGAAGCATCTTGGCCCAAAACCATTCCGGTGAATAAATCCCACCTATGTATTTGGTATAATCTATTCCACCCCAGTTTTTTGCCACATGATTTATTTCACCCGCTTCTTTTACCGATGAGTGATCTTTCCATAAAACAAACATTGCATTGGGATTTTCAGAAAATTCAGGATGCAGCGCAAGAGGCGTTCCATTATTGTCAACAGCAACCGGTGTAGAACCTGTTGTGTCAACAGAGATTGCCGCGATTCGTGATGCTGTACCGGCTGGTGCATTCTTAAGCGCTTCAATTATAGTCAGTTCCAAACCGTCAATGTAATCCTGAGGATGTTGTCTGAAAATATTTTCTGATGGATTACAGTACATCCCTTTGCTCCACCGGCTGTAATAATTAACCGATGATGAAATCTCGTGTCCGTTGTCAGTATCAACAATAATGGTTCTTACAGAATCAGAACCAAAGTCAACTCCAATAACAAGATTTTTCATAGATCCTCTGTAAATAATACCCGATCATGCAACCAGATACTATTCGGTTGTATCGTTTCTGAAGTATATCGCAAAGTGTGTTAACGTTAACACACTTTTGAAATATAAGGTAAGTATTTTCAATTTGCAAATAAAATTTGAAGGATTTGAAAATACACAACCGATTTATCATTTTTCAATCAATGCAGCCGATATCATCCCTTTTATAGATGGTACTGTTGATGTAAAAGAATACACAGTGCATCATTTCAGATGCACCAGAAATATGATTAGGTATAAGATAATTGTTCGGCAACTGCTGTACGGTCCTGTGCGTTTGTGTAAAACTATCCAGGAAAATTTCAATCAGCCGTTACTTGATAAGTAGTACTGTAGATTTTCCCTGGTGATAATATCGATCGGCATCATGATGCGATTACTTTTAATCTGCTCTTTAAGTACAACGGATTTATAGAGTGTATAGATTCCCATGAATCCCTGTTCATCAGCTTTCTGGCTTATTAAAAAATCAATAAATCCTTCATTTAAAAGCTCGATATTCTCCTTTACAAGATCGTACCCGATAATGTAAATATCACGGTTTGGCTGACTTCTGAAATACTCCGCCGCAATATGTGTTGCACTGTTAGGAATGAAAATGCCTCTGCAATGAGGAGTCTCACGGAGTACTTTTTCCATAAAGTGACTTGTATTAATGGTGGTAATACGATCAAGTGTAAATGTTTTAATATAGATAAGATCATTGCCGGAAAAAAAAGATCTGAATCCTTCAGCACGATTCCTGATATGAATATCATCAACGATAGTGATAATTGCAATCGATGATGCCTCATCTTTAATCAAAAGACTCATAAGCTTTGCGGCAACCACTCCGCTTTGAAACGAATCCTGACCAATGAAACATCTGGCCTGCGTGTCTGGCAGCTCTGAATCAAAGAGTATGTATGGGATTTTCCCCGATAATTTATTGATAAAATCAAGCACCTCATCGGTATCGATAGGCGCTAAAAGGATACCATCCACATCTGCATCAAGTGCTTTTGAAAAAACGCGTTTTTGTGAAAGGACAGAATACCTGTCGTAATACATATATCGCACCGATACCTTATATAATTTTAACTCGTTGAGTGCTTTTTCGATACCCCGTGCAGACATCTCCCAATAGCAACTGTCCTGCTCCAGCTTTGGCATGATGACAAGGAATACATAATTTTTCGAAATCGAAAGACGGCTGCCGAAGATGTTGCGCGTATAGCCGTTCTCTTTGATAATCTTGCGGATAAGTTCCTCTTTATCCTTTGCAACCCGCCCCCGGTTATGCAACACCCGGTCAACAGTCCCGATCGATACATGTGCCAGTTCAGCTATTTCTTTGATTTTCATATAGTGTAGAAATTATTATCTGTTAAAATAGTATCAAGTGTTCCGGTGTTTGATTGGCCGGTTTTAATTAAACTACATAACGTTGGTATCTTTGTCAATACAGAGATATCGGTTTGTCGTTATTGATTCTGTCTGTAGTTGCATCAGTCACTGTCAATAAGGTATCTTGAACAATTATATGGAAGAGTCAAAGAACTCCAGCCATCAACATCTGGTCTGTCAATAAGTCTGAAAATGGCACAGGAACGCGCTGCGGTTCAGATGTATCTTGACACCATAACACTCAGTAGTGATGTACCTGCCGGGGGGCTTTTTAAACTCTGCTGAAAGCTGCTGCGGGATCATATAGCGCCGTGAAATCAAAATTGTTGTTTCTGTTATCCACATATATTATGAAATAACATATATTTGTTTTAATTAGTGGTTCCTGTCAGAAGAAACTGCCTAAAAACCGGGTGCCAAAGAGATTCTTACTGAAAATGAATACGATTGATTGGCAATTTTTATATCATATGAGACGTTTTCTCTTAAAAACATGGTTTGTAATAGTAGTAATGCTGACACACAGCTTTGCTGACAGTCCGCGCTTTATGTTGTTTCCATTTATTGATGAGCGACCGAAGATTTTTAATAACTGGGCCCGTTATGCACTACCCGAATTATGCTTTGTAAAACTTCACCAGGTTCAGAGTGTTGATGTCTGGGATCCACGGGTATTGTTTCAGATCGATTCAAGTGCCTACATGATAGACAATGATAGTGTTCTGATACGGCATCAGAAACGCTGGAAGTGGGATATTGCAGTTGGCGGTTCATTTCAGATTCAAAACGACTCACTATATGTACAGGTAAAAGTGTTATCGGCAAGTGGCAGTCAGCCGAACATGAAAACCGAGCAGCGTTTGTCATATCCTGTTGAAAACATTGAAACTCTGGCAAATCAGCTTGTCTATAAAGTATTGTCAATGGCTAATGTATCTTTGACAAAAGCAGATTCAGTACTTATTGAGAGAACGTTCTTTAATTCTCAGGATGCCTTCAGGACATGTGCGCAGGGCCTTGGTTTTGAAATGCATGGGTTGTATGATGATGCGGTGACAGCCTACAGCAGGTCGGTTGAACTTGATCCTGAGTGTGCTTATGCACTTGTAAATCTTTCAAATCTTTATGAACGCAATGGAAATTTTGATGCTGCGATGAAAGGGTTTTCCGGAGTCGCGGAAAGTAAGTACAGGGATGAATTTACAATCGCACGTGCCGCGAATTTCATGGTTGACAATCTGGTACCATTACAGGCGGTTCGCTATGTCGACAATTTCAAAGCAACACTTGAAAAATCAGCTACAGGCAAACTTGCAATCGGTAAAAGATATATTATTCAGGGTGAATATGAACGTGGATTTGCAGCATTGACACAGGCTCTTGCAATGGGACAATCGGATCTTGGGATACAATTTACCCTTGGCAATGCATATCTGCTTGCCGGTGAATACAAAAAAGCCATTGATGTATTTAATGAATTGATAAAGTACCATCCTGACAATCTCCGGTATTATTCATCACTTGGTGCAGCGTATCGTAACAGCGGAAGCCTCATGGAATCATCAATGATTCTTGAATCGGCATTAAAAACCGATCCGCTCAATACAACGATTCTAATTGACCTCGCACATACATACTTCGATCTGAAATGGTATGAACGTGCCCGTCAGCTTTTGCAGAAAGTTGTTGATATCGATTCTGAAATTGATGTTGCATATGTAAATCTTGGTGTTGTGTACTGGTTTGAAGGGAAAAGGGATGATGCACGAAAAAGCTTTGAGCGGGCATCACTGGTTCCTGTTTCGAAAAGGGCATCATGGAATAATATCGGGAATATTTTCAGTATTGAGGGTAATAACCGAAAAGCAATCCGCGCGTATAATAAAGCAGATAAATCAGGTACAAAGAATGTAGTTGTACAGCATAACCTTGCTATTGCATATATTAAAGCCGGTAAATACAATAAAGCAATCGAACGTTACAATGAATTGCTGCGTCTTGCACCAGAACGATTCGATGTGCGTTTACAGATTGCTCAGTTGACAGAAAAGGCCGGGCGCTACGATGAGGCTGAGACACATTACCGCAAGATGCTCGAAATATACCCGTATCATCGCGAGGCGATCTATCAGTATGTCAGGGTGCTTGAAAGAAACAAACGGATAAATGAGGCAGTTAAACCGGTAGAGTATTATCTTGAAAATTACCCCACTGACAAGGATATGATGATACAGCTTTGTGATGTGTACTACAAAATGGGATGGTATGAAGTCGCAATTATGAAATACAATTTTATCATACGGGATTTTCCTGATGCATCGGACGGTTATCTTGGTGTGGCAAAGTGTATGTACGATATGATAAAACTTAAAAACGCGTCCAATTATGATAACGCAATTTATGTTTTAAAACAGGCAAGTGAACATGCTCCGGATAATTATCTTCCGGATATGATGGCTGGTGATATTTATTATGAATATAAAAAATACAGCGAACTGGCAATAGAGCATTATAATAAGGCAATGTCAAGAACCGATGACGAAAAAATAAAAAAGATGATCAGATTAAAAATGTCAAAAGTCAGGTAATCACAGGTATGAGTATAAATGTATTGTAATAAACAATCGGTATATAAAATAATAATATTATTATTATCAATTACAGCATTGACAATTCAGGCATTTGCTGAGGGAAATAAAATCAAAGATAGGGTTCCTTCATGGCTTGACACAGTTGCACCTGTTGTCAGGGTTGAACCATCAGCCAGCATGCAATCGTCAATGTTTTACATTCAAATAACTGCAAACGAACAGGCACAGATATGGTATAGCATTACTACTCCCGATTCGATGAAGGCGTATACCAGCCCGGTTCACATTTCAAAAGATGGTGATTATACTCTGTATTATTATGCAGAGGATGACTTTGCAAATAAAAGCAAAATTGCATCAATCCAGTATGTTCTGGACCAGCGGCCACCATCACTTTCCATAACGCCGGCTTCCGGATTGTATCCAGCGGGGACTGTCGTGCGGCTTAAAACTGATGAAAAGTGCAGATTTCTTCTTCTGAAAACACCTGGTGATACCATTGGAACAATAATTACAGATTCCATACCTCTAAAAAAAGAACTTTCCGGGTATATAGCGGCGATTGACAGGTGCGGTAACAGAACAGTTTCTGAATTTGTAAATTATCAGATCGATACGACAAAAGTCTTCCCGGTTATCAGTCCTGGTGAAGGTGTTTACAAGCAGGGGCAAAAATTAAGTTTTAATAATGATGGTGCAATTGATGTCTTCTATTCGTTTGATCCGGTGCAACCGGCAGAAAGGTTTACAAAGTATAGTAATCCTGTGAATCTTCCTTTTGGAACCACTGTTGTACGGTTTTATGGAAAAAACAGGGCAGGAACAAGCTCGGAAATACTCAGGGCTAAATTTACAATCGATACAATAACTCCAAAGATCAGCTCACGGATCGGTAAAGGTCCTGATGCTGATACGATTATTCTGTCAACACGGGATCAGTCGGAAATAAGATACGAAATTAACAATGTGAGTGT
Source organism: uncultured Fibrobacter sp. (assembly GCA_964390065.1). Taxonomy (GTDB): domain Bacteria; phylum Fibrobacterota; class Chitinivibrionia; order Chitinivibrionales; family Chitinispirillaceae; genus JAAZBG01. The sequence continues at coordinate 24,398 of CAYMGX010000016.1, forward strand.
CACTAACGAAAGTCCTCTATACAGTAGACCGATTATCATTGCACACAAGGGCAAGGCTGTTGTTCGGGCCAGAGCACGGGATGATGCCGGTAATGAATCGGAAGTGTTCAAATGGGAGGGTAAATGGGATTTGGTACCTCCTGTAATAAAAGTGTCAAGTGATGGCGGATCGTTTACAAAACAGCAAAAAGTGTTTGTAACTGCCAATGAACCGGTCAGGGTATTTTATACACTTGACGGATCTGATGTGACACAATCATCGCAGCTCTACAATGCAAGTGAAGGTATTCAGATTTCCCGGGAAGACAGTACGCGATTGAGAATTGTTGCCTATGATCTTGCAGATAATGCATCAGTGGAAAAAGCAATACCATTTTTTATTGACACGAAACCACCTAAAGTGCGCGTTCGCATTAATGGCAGTATGCAGGAGGGGAAATTCCTTGTCTCACTTATTGCCGATGAGGAATCGAAAATTTATTACGAAACAGGTGGCGCTGAGCCATCATACACCTCAAGACAGTATACCAGTCCGTTTACTGTCACGACCGGAACGGTTTTGAAATATTTCTCCGTTGACAAAGTCGGTAATGTATCAACGGTGTTTATTATGGATGAACTTGTCAGGCCGCGTGTTGAGGCTGTACCGAATGGCGGGTTATACAATAAAAAACTTAAAATCCACTTTGCGACAAATACCACAGGAACCGTGTATTGGCGGCGGCTTCCCGACACTCTGTTCAAGACGTTTTCTGATACAATTGCCCTTGATGAAGAAGGGGTGCATAGTCTTGAATATTATATTGAAAGTAACGAGGGACTGAGCAGCCCCTTAAGAAGGAATGAATATACAATTGACTGGACTGCACCCTATGTGCAAATCAGTATTAAAAAAGGACAAAATGATTCAGTAGTTGTCTTTTTTGATGCATCCGAGAATGCGTCGATCTATTATACTACCGATGGATCAAATCCACTATACAGTCAGACTGCAAAAACGGCAGGCAATAAATTCATTCAGTCAAAAGACCGTATCATTGTATCACGTAGCAAAGACTCAAAACTTGCATTTTACGCAGAAGATATTGCACGTAATCAGAGTCCAGTTTCAATCCTTGATGTAATGAGTCCAAAGGCAGTTCCGAATGTTCCCGCAGGAAGTAATAAACTGTATGACCGGATACTGTCAATATCCCTGAATACCCCTGACCAGTCAATTATCTATTATAGTCGTCATGGAAAAACTCCGACGACCGACAGTTCGGTGTATACAGAACCAATTACTCTGATGCAATCTGATACCATCCTTGCGTTTGTCGTTGATGCGTCAGGGTACAAAGGACAGGTTGATACGTTCGCTTATCACATTGATCTTCCGCCAATACCGCAATTCAGAGTTGTATCCGATACGCTTGCAGCAGGTAAAACGATTGCATTTGATGCAGGTGAATCAATTGACAAAGAAACACCATTTGAAAAACTGCAATTCAGATGGGATTTTGATGGTGATGGTACCTATGATACAAAAAAAGGAAATCTTTCCAGAGTAGCCCATGTATTTTCCAAAACCGGGAATTATTCAGTAACGCTTGAGATAACAGACCTCAATAACCGAATTGCAACTGTTTCAAGGATTATTGCGATCAGTGCCATTTGTCCGTCCGACATGATATCGGTAAACAACCAGGATGGTAACAATTTCTGTATTGATAAATACGAATGGCCGAATGTTGAAAATGAAACACCGCAAACAGGAGTCTCATGGGTTGAAGCAAAGATGTCATGCATTGATGCAGGAAAGAGGCTTTGTACTGCAGAAGAGTGGGAAACCGCGTGTCGTGGAATTCATAAATCAGTCTATCCGTATGGAAATAAATATATTTCTCAGAAGTGTGCGACAGAAGGAAAGACTGTTTACAAATCGGGCAGTTTTAAAAATTGTAACAATTTTAATGTTGATGATATGACCGGGAATGTCTGGGAGTGGGTTGAGGATAAACATGGTGATTATCCATTGATGTATGGGGGAACGCATACGTATGCCAAGGATGCTCACTGCGGATTGTTTGCTGAGGGAAATGTTGCATCCAGGTCGGCGGAAACAGGGTTCAGATGTTGCAAATGAGAACGATATTTTTAGTAATAGTAATTATTCTGATTGCACAGGTCAGCGCCAAGACGGCTGATAGCTTGTCTGTCAAGTGGTTGCTTGAGGATGCTTTTGAAAATGACTATATTCCGCTCAGTGAAGCAAATTATGTTTTACCAAACGATGTAAATCGGGCCCTTGAACTTTACAATGATGGTAAATATCGCCAGTGCATAGAGATCCTTGAAAAGGTACGGAAACTTGAACTTCCTGATAACAGGCTTGATTTTATTGCATTTCTGCTCGCAGAAGCATATCGTCAGTTGAAAATCCGGGAAAACGCACGGATTGAGTATGAATTTGTTGCAGAACATTTTCCTCAAAGCGAAAAAACAGCTCCGAGTCTGTTCAGGATCATGGAATTTGCTGTTGATAAGAAAGATGTCGATAAAGCTGATAGTGTCTATCAGGAATTCAGGAAACGATACCTTAAACATCCGCTGTATAATTCAGTGTTGTATACATACGGAAAACTGTTATTCCGGATAAACCGTTTTGAAGAAGCTGCGATGTATCTTTCTCAAATTGCAACGATGTCTACACGCTTTTTGCAATCACAATACCTGATGTCATTATGTTATGTACAGACAAATGATATACAAAAAGCACTGTCACTGCTTGACTATGTAATAAAAAATTCCCAGAATAATGAAATGATTGCGGAAGCAACTATTTTAACGGGTGATATCTATTACGGACAGAAAAATTTAAAAGCAGCACTTGAAATATACAACTCCGTTCCCGAGTCGGCATCACGGTATCATTATGCACTTGTAAAGACAGCAAAAACAGAGGCTGAACTTGGAAATTCCGGGAATGCAATGGAAATTGCAAAGCAGTTTCTCAGGAAATATAAAAATAGTGAGCACTATTTCGAAATGGCATCAATACTGGAACAGGCATATATTAAACTTGGTGATGAAAGTAATGCATCAAAGGTTGATGGACTGATACAGAACCAGATAGTCAACGTACGGCTCGCGTTTGAAATATTCCAGGAAATTGATCATCTTGTTGACTTGTCAAAAAACTGGCAGATACTTGAGTATGAGGCTATCAAGGCAGGTAATAGTGACATTATCCAGTATTCTCAAAATGTTAAAAAACGAATAAGGGATCTTGATTATAAGTTCAACCAGTTGCTGGCTGGAATTGATCCGGGAAGCACGCAGAAGTACAGTAATGTAGTTCCGCATCTTGCAGAACGACGATATCTTGCACTCATTAAAAAACAGATGACCTCAGTTGCAGATTCAATTAATAAAATGAAAGGAACGCTGCATTCCAGAATTGGTCACGGCAATAAACGGGAACGTGGCAGTACGATCACCGATGAACTCGGAGCTCTTGATGACAGTCTGGCATCATTACAGAAGGAGTATCAGACTCTTGACAGAGAATATGTGCTTGTTTTGAAAGAATGTCTTGGTGGTGAATCTGAAACAAGCAATGCCGATGAGGAAATGCAGACAAAATTTGTAGACTGGGCATTCATGAAATACCAGGACAAAAAAGAAACATTGAAGAAAATGGCAGAAGAGATTGCAGCGCAGAAAAAGGCTGCTGCAAAAGGAGATTCTTCGCAGGATGCAAAGGCGCTTAGTGGTGCCCTGACACAACTAAATTATGACAAAATTGAAAAAACGATTGCTGATGAACGCAACAGGCTGATCGATCATATTGAGATGATGCAGGAAATTTACAGAAAGAATACATGGAATTCACAGATACTGTATCGCCTTGCAGAATTGCATTTCGATCGTGCGGGCGATGAATTCAGGGGAAAATTACGGCAGTATGAGAAAAATATGGCTGAGCAGAAAGACAGTGCAAATCTTGTATTTCCTGAATATGACCTGACACGTGTAATTGCTATCTACGATTCGATTATACAGCTGTACCCGAAGAGTGAAATTGCGGATGATGCCGTGTTTTATAAAGCAGCAGCTTTACAAAAGGAAGGTAATGAGGATAGCGCAAACGAAGTCATGAAAGTGCTTGTTGAAAAATACCCTGAAAGTGAATTCTTTGTTGAAGCAAATATGAACATTGGTAAATATTACTTTGAACATCCAAAAGCAGAAAAAAATACCGGGTACAAAATTGCAGAGGAAGCATATCGAAAAGTACTTTTTTACCGGGATCATCCTCAATTTGTTCAGGCGTTGTATCACCTTGGATGGTGTTATTACATGCAGGATAAATTTGACGAAGCCATTGCGGTATTTAAATATCTTGTCGAAGAGGCAAAGCTTGACTTTGATCCGTCAAAAATGGAGGAACAACAGATTGTTAATCCGCTTCTCAGAGGGGAAGCGATTGATTATATCGCAATTAGTTTTGACGAAGAGGGAAAAGTTGAGGAAGTGCTGAAATTTCTTCAGCTTATTGGTAATGATGACTACTCGGCACTTGTGTTAAAACGCATTGCGGAACTTCGTGCGGAGGATCTTGATTATGATGCCGCGATAAAGATGAACAGACGGCTCCTTGCTCAGTTCCCGTATAGTACTTCTGCTCCGGAAGCATCAATATCGATTGTAAAGCTTTTCGAAATAATGGATAAACCTGACAGTGTTCAGGCTGAGCGTCAGCGTTTCTTCGATCTCTATTGCAAAGGTAGCAAATGGAATACTGAAGTAAGTAAACGCGACACATTACTTGCCAAAAGGATCGATTCGGTTGTAATCGCAATCGGAATTTCAATTGCTGATGAATATTACAGAAATGCAGAAAAAAGTGTTGGCCTGGATGAATATAAAAAGGCTGCTGATGCATACAAACAGGTTGTTGATAAATATCCTGATGAAAAGAGCGCAAGTGATGCCCGGTGGAATCTTGCTGCCATACTTGAAACAAAACTGTTCGATAAACCGACTGCATATAACGAGTATATACATTTCAGCCAGCTTGCAGATATCGATTCAACACGGCGTGAACAGGCTGCATTGAATGCTGTGGCAATCGCTCAATCAATGGTACCTGTTGATTCAGCAGCAGATAAAAGTGCACTTGACTTTTCAAGTGAAAAGGTGGTTGAAGCAGTCAATAATTATCTGAAAGTATTTCCTGCTGGCGGCTCCTATAACAAGGTGTTACTGGGCATGGGTGCAATCTACTTTAACCGTCAGATGTTCCGGCAGGCGGAAGAAATTTACAAACAGATAATTGATAAAGGATCAGGGGAAAAAGAATATTACGAGGCACTGCTCTTTATGGCACAGTGCTATTTTGGACAGGAAAAATGGGTCCCTGCAATCAATGCGTTTGAAATGGTTTGGAAGGGGAGTGATAACCAGGGACATCGGACAACTGCACGTAAGTTTTTACTGCAGGCTGAATTCCTTTCTGCAAAGAGTCACTTTGCAAGTGCTAATTACGATCTTGCCGCACAGACATTTGCAGCAATCGAACAAAAGTATCCCGGAAGTGAATACGGTGATATTGTTCTTTTTAATGCGGCTGAAGCTCATGAGAAAAAAGAGCGATGGAATGATGCAACCGAAAGCTATTTACAACTTGTAACTAAGTATCCTGTATCAAAACTTGCAGCTGATGCACTCTTTAATGCTGCAGGGGATTTCGAAAAAACTGACAAATATGCGCGTGCTGCTGATTGTTACAATCAGATTGTCAATCAGTATGCAGCATCCGATAAAGCAAAGGATGCCCTTTTTAATCTTGGCCTTTGTTATGAAAAACTGGGTAAACTTGATGAAATGGCTGCAGTCAATGAGCGGTATTCATCGATGTATCCCGGCGAAAAAGATGTTGAAACAATGCTGCTTCGAAGTGCGGCCTATTATGCAAAGTCAAACTCATTTGATAAGGCCATCAATGTTTACAGAAATTTTGTGCGGCGCTTTCCAAATAGTACCAGAACAATTGAATGCCTTTATATGATTGCAAAATGTCAATATGACTTGGGCGATAAGGAAAACGCTGTTCTTGGTTTCAGTCAGGCGGAGCAGCAGAATATCAGATTTACACAGGAAGGCATCGAACCCAATAATTATTATGCATCAGAAGCCGCGTTTATGACCGGTATGATTAAAAGGGACAAGTTTCTCGCAATAAAGCTGATTCTTCCTGATGATGTTTTAAAGCGTCTGGTAAAGGAAAAGTCTGATCTGCTTAACGAATCTGCAAAAGCCTTTCAACGGGTGATTCAGTACCAGAGTGAAAAAATGTTTGAAGCAGCATATCGCGTTGGTCAGCTTTATGAAGATATGGCTACTGCCTACAAAGAACAGGAACGACCTAAACTTGACCCACTAAAAGCCGCGGTGCTGGAAAAAGATATTCTTATTGTGTCATCACAGCTAATGCAGAAATCGTTCATCCCGTATACAAAAGTAATTTCGCTGGCAAAAAGTTTTGACTCCCTTAAGGTTGATCAGCGTGTATGGATTCAAAAATCACAGGAAGGAATCAGTAGTAATTTCCTGAAAGCCGGACAAATGCTCTTTAATTCAGTTGCAGCGATGAATGATGCACCGATTCCAAAGGAAATTCAGGATAAGCCGCTTCATTATTATCAATATCTGAAGCAGCTTCTCGAAACGCTTGCACCGTTAAAACGTCAGGTAGCAGATTATTACGGAAATGTGTTAATGCAGCTTGATACATTGAAACTACGTGACAATGATGCGGCCCGTGAGTGTGCAAACCAGTATGCGTTTGTAAATTATCTCATAGGTGATGGCTACGATAAACTCTCAACAATGATCCTCAGCAGAACTAAAGATATTACAAAGAATATGTCGGATAGCGAAAGGGAAGACCTCGTTTTCCAGCTTGAGGATATTGTATTTGAACTACAGGACAAGGCGATTTTTGAATTTGAGGATGGGCTGGGAAGAATTGAGGAAAGAATGCTTGCTGATAGTCCGTGGTATACTAAAATTATCGAATCGCTGGCACGGCTCAGCCCTGATAAATATGGCGCATCATTTTACAAAACAGATGTTTTTGTCTCAGGGAACACCTGGGTTGTAAGAACTGACAGCGTGCCAAACTGGAACAGCTTTGATGTACCGAAAGAGGGATGGAATGGTACCGGTAAGAACGACATGAAACTTGATATCGCCGGTGGCAGTGCATCAGGAATGTGGGGAAATGATCAGGATACACGTGTGTTTATCTGGAAAAATGTATTTCTCAACGGAACACCGCGTAATGCCTCGGTCTATGTCAGTTCCATGAACAGATACAACCTTTATGTAAATGGAACATTGACATTAAAAGATACTCTCGGAAAAAATGATGTCGGTAAAACCGATAGTGCAACAGGAATTGTTGCATTGTTAAAAGGTGGAGATAATGTTATTGCAATTGAGGCAAAAGCCGATAGCGGGCAGCTGAAAGGTATTTGTGTTGTCTTTAATACATTGCTTGATACAACAGCTCATTTTCAGCCTTCAATTTCGCTTCCATCCGCGTTTGCATCAATGCGTAAAGCAGAAATTGCTGCCGCTGCAGAGGAACTGAAAGCTAAAGAATCTGCCGGAGGTGAGACAACGGATAAGAGCACACTGCAGGGAACTGTTGCATCTGATACGTCCGTAAAGAAATATAAAGACAGGGGAGAGTATCTTAAAGCAATTGCAGATTTTGAAGCAAAGGAACGTGAAATCAACAACCAGATCCGGCTTGAAGAGGGCGAAGTAAATAAGCTCCGGGTTCAGAATGCTGAACTTGATGTTGCATTACAAAGAATTAATGCAGAAATAGAGGCACTTAAAAAACAAAAGGAAAACAAGTCAAACGACAAGTGATCATTCGATGACTACATTGTCAATTGTCAAAACAGAATACATGGCACTCATTAATCTCAGTAATATTACTATCGCATTCGGCGGACCGTTAATTCTCGATAATGTCACCCTTGATGTACAGAAGGGGCAGAGGATCTGTATCCTTGGATCAAACGGTACCGGAAAATCAACGCTACTTAAAATCATTGCCGGAACAGTACATCAGGATAACGGTACAATTGTTACTGAACCATCACTGCGTATCGCGTATCTTCAGCAGGATGTCCCTGATAATTTTGATGGCACTGTTGAGCATGTGATCATGGCTGGTGCCGGAAAAACAGGGGAGATGCTCGCTCAATGGAATACAATGCATGAGCAGAATGGCGATTCCGGGATGATGCATACGTTACATAATGAGCTTGATCATCACAACGGGTGGGAGATCCAGACGGTAACAAACCGGATTCTCTCGCAGATTCAGCTTGATGGAAAAACACCGTTTGCATCACTTTCTGGCGGATTAAAACGGCGTGTCATGCTCGGACGTGCTTTGGTGGTAGAACCTGATGTTTTGCTGCTTGATGAGCCGACAAATCATCTCGATATCGATTCCATTAAGTGGCTTGAATCATTCATACTCGGATCTAAATTGACCATACTCTTCGTAACACATGACCGTGCCCTGTTGAAACGGCTTGCAACACGTATTGTCGAACTTGATAGAGGTAAACTCTACGACTGGGCATGCAATTACGAAACATTTCTTGAACGTAAAGAAGCTGTTCTAAATGCAGAGGAAAAGGAATGGGATCGGTTTGATAAACTCCTTGCGCAGGAAGAAGTCTGGATTCGTAAAGGGGTGAAAGCCCGCAGGTGTCGCAATGAGGGGCGTGTAAAAGCATTATTGCGGATGCGTGAAGAGCGCAGGAAGCGCCGCGAACGCGCAGGAAGTGTAACGATGGCTATCAGTGAGGCGCAGCGGTCGGGGGATCACGTCATTGATGCAGAAAATATTTCGTTTTCGTATGATAATAAACCGATAGTTGATAAATTGAGTGTTGTCATAAGCAGGAATGACAAAATCGGAGTCATTGGTAAAAACGGATGCGGAAAAACAACGCTGATTAAATTACTGCTTGGAAAACTGGAGCCTTCAGCAGGTACAGTGAAATTCGGTACTAACCTTGAAGTCGTTTATTTTGACCAGCTTCGCGAAATACTCGATCCGGAAAAGACAATCTGGCAGAATGTCCTGCCGGGTGGGGGGGACACGGTACATGTCAATGGCGTTCCAAAGCATGTTATTTCGTATCTTCAGGATTTTCTGTTTACGGCTGAACGGGCAAAAACACCTGTCAAGCACTTGAGCGGTGGAGAAAAAAATCGTCTTCTACTGGCACGTATGTTTACACAGCCATCAAATGTGCTTGTACTTGATGAACCAACCAATGATCTTGACATTGAGACACTTGAGCTGCTTGAAGAGCTTCTGAGTGAGTATCGCGGTACTGTTATCGTTGTAAGTCATGACAGAGTTTTTCTCAATAACCTTGTTACATCAACACTTGTATTTGAAGACAATGGGGTGGTCAAAGAGTATATCGGTGGTTATGATGACTGGGAACGTCAGCGTAAACCGATTGATACACCGCCAAAAAAAACAGAACAAAAACGACCTGATAATAAAAGCGGCATTATGTCGGGTAATGCTCCCGCTGTTAAAAAACTAAGCTACAAAGAAAAACAGCTTCTCGAAACGCTGCCTCAAAAAATAGAGAATCTTGAACAGGAACAGGCCGAACTGAACCGGCAACTTTGCGATCCTCAGTACTTTCAAAAACCAGGGTTTGTTGCAAAAACAACCGCGCGTTTGTCACAGATTGAGCACGATCTTGAAACATCATTTACACAGTGGCAGGATCTGGAATCCCGTTTGTAAAATTTTCTGTAAAAAGAGTCGTATCGCGCACATTACGACACCATAGTATCGGTCTGTCCCCGGATAAATTTTACATTTATAAAATCATTGTTAATGGTCGATACCTTTGTCAGATTCGTCAGATAGTGTTTTAATTCGTCAACTTTTGGATATTCAGTTTTAGACAGACTGACATGCACAGAACAGTTTCTTCCATGTTCTTTTGCCTGATAAAGGGCGAAATCGCAAATGTTTATCGTTTGTTCGAATGTAAGCAGATCTGAATAATTCATGGCAAATGGCAGATGTGCACATCCTATTGAACAGGTTTTGTGTATAACCACATTACCAGACAATTCAATACAGGTTTCTTTTACCGCGTTCAGTACTTTTTCAGAAAATTGCTCAAGATAATCAACTCTGGTTTTGTTTAAGATAATCAAAAATTCTTCTCCACCCCATCGTACTATGAAATCTTCCGATCGTACAAGACTCTTCAGGACTTTTGTAATCCTGACAAGAACATCATCTCCGGCAGCATGTCCGTAGGTGTCGTTCACTTTTTTGAAATGATCGATATCGAGTAAATACATGCCGATTACTTTATTGTCAATCTGAAGATCTCTTTTTTGTACATTAAAGAACAGTTCCAGTTTAGATTTTACAAAATTCTCCGATATATTGGTTATATGCTCATAGACATATCTTCTGTTATATAATTTTGTCAATGGATCATGTTGTGACAGCTCTTTTAATTCTGAATTTGCCTGCGCAAGCTGTCTGGTTCGCTCATTGACTTTTTCTTCCAGATTCTCATATAATTGCGCTTTTTCGACAGATATTGCAATTTGTGAAGACAAAATTTCTATTATTTCTATTCGCTGGGCATCAAATACATTCTCGGAGAGATTATTTTCAAGATAGATAATCCCTTTCAGATCATTCTGATATAGTATTGGCACACATAAAATCGATTTGGCATTTACTCTTCTTATGTAATCATTGTTTTTGTAATAGTAGTTTGCTGTCGCATTACTCACAACAATAATTTCATGTGCTCTTTTTACATACTCTACGATATCAGAGCAGAAGTCATCGCTTTCAGTTAATGGAATTGAATTACTTATTATTATTTCTTCATTTTCCCTGTTCTTGACAGCCTGAACATATAATTTTTTATCATTTACATTTTTTATAATGACACATCCGTTTTGAGCACCGGCATTTTCGATAATGGTACTCATAAGTACTTTAAGAAGTTTATCGAATTTAATCTCACTTGAGATCGCCTGAGTTGTTTTCAGAATCGACTTGATATCAAGGTTTAATGTACTTGAATGAATACTTGTTTGTCGCGTAGTATCTGTTGTTACAGATTGTTTTGATTGTGACATACTTCCGGCATGCGTTATATCAGAGGAGAGGCGGGAATACTTTTTTTCTAATAGAGCAAGTTTTGCGTAAGCACCCCAATGGCGATAGAAATACAATGCTTCCTTTATAAATGTTTTTCCAATAGTGTCTTCACTTCTGGATAACCAGAAGTCACCAATAATTTCATTTATTACTGCTCTCATAGTAATAAATTCTCCCGGTGCTATCGAATCGAGTGCCTGTTTATATAAACCGGTGATTACTTCAAGAGAATCATGATTGATTCTTGCCCGTTCTGCTGCGACAATAGAGTACTTGTGTACAAAATTGTCAGGACAGTTTGCAGCCCATATTTTCAGTCTCTCAAGCTTGTTGTCAATTATTGCAAGGAGTTCATTTTTTTTGTCGCCTGGTTCATTATCGTAAAGTTTTATGCAACACAATGCACTGAACATGGTATAATCAGCCAGGGAAAATAGACCAGTTCCTCCTTGAATGTTCGGTTCTGTAAACTGAACCCAATTATATGCAGATTCATAATTTCCAAGGATATAATTAATCATCGTATTAAAATGTCCAAATTTAAAAGTAACAGTCATGTTACTCTCTTCCTTAATTTGAGCAAGAATATAATTTTCCATTTCTGCATTATATGCCGATTGAAACTGGTTTACTACATGTTTGACTAAGAATATAAATGGCAGTAAAAACATTGCTTTATGAGAATACAACATTTTTTCTGCTTTTTCCAGATCATGTTTATACTCATCCATGTTTTTTCCGATAAAGAACAGGTGGTCCAGTTTGTAAACAGTCGACCAGAAAGAATGCATGATATCACCGGTTTCAATTCCATATTTTATTGAAAGATCAAAATAGTCCAATCCTTCTGAATAATGTTTTTTCCAGTGCGAAATGAAACAACCGAAAATGAAGTACGTTGATGATTTTAATGCGTCTGATTTATACTTGTCAATAAGCGAAAACGCTGCTTTGTTGAGTCGATAGGCAAGATCATAGTTCCCGAGAACTGGTCCTTGTGTTATTCCGCATTCAGCTAAATTCTTACATGATACTTCAACGGTACCGTAATGTACTGCTGTATCAAACATTATCAGCTGTATTACAGTATTTAACGGTGGATACAATTCAAATGCCATTGGTCCACCTTGATATAACAGTCTCATAATCATGATCTTTTCCGGATCATTCATTACCGGTAGATTAATAAAGTCCTCAATAGGTTTATGAGCAAGATAACCTTGCATTTTTCCGATACCAGCGCCAATGTACGCATCAATCGCTTCGCGGTTTTCAGGAAGGCCAATGGCGAATAGTTTAAGTCCTTCATTTATTTCTTTAAGTACGATCTCCCTTTTTTCTCCCATGTGGTCAAGAATCTTTGCTTTTAGTTCATACACTGCAGCCTTTTCTATTGTAGTCGATGCCAGCAAAAACGAAGCATCACATAAAGAAAGAATATTTTCCATATCACTTGATAAATAACAGCATTCAACAAACTCCAGTGATATGTTAAAGAACTTGTCGCCTAAAGAACGCCATTCATCATCAGAAAATATTTCTTTACTTATAGCAAAATAGCTTTTAGCAATATCGTATGCCAGATTTCGTTTCGCTTTTTTACCTGCCCTGATATTTAAATCCAGAAGCTCCAGTCTTTCTGAAATGTCAGCCAGATTGTTTTTACCAATGTTCAGATGGTTTGTTATCTCAAACACATTACATTCAAAATTTTTCCTGGATTCACATATATTCAACAGTACTTTACCGATCTTATAGTGAAGTATTGCCCTGTCTTTATCAGAAACCAGAGAATATGCCGCCTGCTGAATCCGGTTATGATTAAATCTGAAATTAATTTGTATATCAGTTTTTAGATAATCATCATCTTTCATATCCAGCAGTTGATAATTATTATCAACAGGTACTACATATTCTTTTTTAATTGCAACTTTTAATGCGTCGGTAATATTCTTTACATCATCGCATATTTTATAAATAATGTTTATGTCAAAGAAGTTTCCAATGCATGATGCAAGTTTTAAAACAGTCAGCGTATCTGATGGCAGGGATTTAAGATTTTGGATCAGAAAATCAACGACATTATCACTGATCTGGACATTTCTTATATCATCAATTTGCCATTCCCATTTTAAACGTTCTTCATTAAATCTGAATAATCCATTCTCATATAGTGTCTTGAGTAACTGACAGGTAAATAAGGGATTGCCTTTAGTTTTTTGATAAATGTAGTTTGTTAATAACAACGTATCTGCAGGATCAGACTTTAAGGTATCTGCAATTAATTGATTTATAGCTGATTCCGGTAGAGGTTCAAGATTGTGCTGGTATAAAAATTCAGGATTGCCGGTGTTTTTTATAATCGTATCGATCATTGACAATAAAGGATGGCCATCCTTGACTTCATTATCCCTGTATGAACCAATAATGATCAGATTATGTATTGAATCTGAAGACAACAGGTATTCTAATATGTCAATCGATGAAAGATCAATCCATTGAAGATCGTCTAAAAAAAGTATTAATTTGTTATCTTTATTTGTAAATATATTAATGAAGTTACTGAGTACCAGCCTGAAGCGGTTCTTTTCTTCGAGTGGCTCCATTCCGGACTGTTCGGGCTGTTTTACCAGAATCTGTTCCAGTTCCGGTAAAAACCCGACCAGAATACCGGCATTTGTTCCCAATGCCTCCTCCAGGCTGCGTTTCCACACATCAAAATGTGTCGCTTCCAGAACAATATTTTTAACAAGCATTCCAAGTGCGGTTCTTATTGCGCTATAGGGAACATTGCGTTCAAATTGATCAAATCTGCCTGAAATGAATCTGCCGCCCTGAAAAATGACATCCTGGCTTATTTCCTGAATTGTTGCTGTTTTTCCAATACCTGAATACCCGGAAATGAGAATCATTTTCTTACTGTTTTTTTCAGTACTGGTTAACATCTCTTTTAATTTGGAAATATCATTGTCTCTTCCATAAAGTTTCTGAGGAATCTCAAATCGGTTAGAGATGTCTTTCTGAGCAATTATAAAACCAGTAATTTTTTCTCTTGAATAAAAATTATCGAAGATATATTTCAGGTCATACCTCAATCCGGCAGCAGTCTGATACCTGTCCTCAGCATTCTTTGATATTAATTTCATGATAATATCTGAAATAAGTGATGGAATTTCATTTGAAACGATTTTCGGTGCCACGGGGATTTTTGCGATATGACTATGAACAATTTCCAGTTCATCACCATCAAACGGGGGTTTTCCAGTGAATAATTCGTATAGCGTTACACCTGTAGAATATAAATCTGATCTGAAATCAACAGGTCTGTTTATCTTTCCGGTCTGCTCCGGAGAGATATAGAGGCATGTGCCCTCAAATACACGTGAGTTGAATATGTTTTCATTTGTTAATTCTGTTGATAGACCAAAATCGATTATCTTAATTTCATCGGTATCAAAATTCCAGACAATATTGGATGGATTGATATCTTTGTGAACCACCCCCTGTTTATGTATTTGAACTAATGCTTCAGCAATGTTACAGGCAATGAATAATTTTTTCTTTAAGTCTAATTTTTTTACTTTTAAATGATCAGATAACGGTTTCGCTCCAAAATCCTCTATCACGAGAGCTATAGAATTGCCATGTTTAATACTGTCATGGATTTTTATTACCTTATCACCATAGGTTTTTCTTGTAATCAAATACTCTGTGTTAATCGCTATAAGTTCGTCTATTGTCGGATAATCATTGTTTTGAAGTTTGATCAGTACACGTTTTTTACCTGAATTTTCAAAGGCTCTATATATGGTAGATTTTCCACTTTTGTAAATCAGTTCTCCTATAGTATACCCTGCTAAACTAAACATTTTGTTCACCTTTGTGTAGTTCATTGTCAGTTTGATAAAAAACAGCAACTAAAGATTAAATTATATCAATAAATGCACAATATGACAATAGCTTAACAACGAACAATATAGTCTACGGTTATTCGTTTTGCGTATCGTACAAATAAGGATTACTATGTGTTCAAAGTGATATAAACGGCCGGCGAAATGCATCCGGACATAGTGTCGTTGCAAAACAAACACCATTCCGCGGATACGTAATAACAGTAAGTATATGAATAACAATCGGTTCTGTCAGTACAATTTTGCCTGAGCCATAGATTGCAATTTGAGCATCGCGGGTAATTCCGGTTTTATGCGTAAGGCTTTTTCACAATACTCAAGCACTGCAGGATAATTTTCCATTTCGAATGATATATTTGCAGATTCAATCAGTGCTTCAATCCTGTAGGGATTAAGCTGTAGACTTTTCTGTAAATGACTTATTGCAGAGGAGTAATCTCCCATAACCCGATCCACAGTGCCAAGATGATAAAGTGCCCTGCTGTTATCAGGTTCATTGACTGTAGCAGTGGTGAAATCTTCATGTGCCATCTGGTAGTGTGTTTGACAGAAATATGCGATTCCACGATGGATCAATACAATCGTTCTGAGTCGTTTTTCTATGGATGACTGTAGTATTCTGGTATATAATTCGATAGCCGTTGTGTAGTTTTTCTGGTTGTGAGCATGAAGAGCCTCAACAAGCAGATCATCAAGGTTTCGGATGTTTGTATATGATGTGTTTATATCATGTTCAGGTTCCTGAGTCTCATGGGTTGGTTTTTCATCATGATTACTATGTGTAATCGGGCCTGGATGTTCTGCTGAGAAGGACTGGCGTCTTTTATTGAGTTCTTTGTGGAGTTTCCGCTGATAGTCACGAATTTCCTGAAATGTGATATCAGAAAGCGTAAATGTGGCATTGATTGCAGCTAATTTTCTTCTTAGCGGTGTATCAAGCGGAGCGATGTGGCCTTTGTAAATTAATTCATGCTCTACTTCTGCCCAGGCATCCTGAAGAATCGTGTTGATCTGAACTTCAACAGTATCGATATCCAGTTCTGGTATGAGTTTCCGGATACGTTCGGGAATTTCCAGCACCAGATGGGTGCAGTTGTAGCCGAATTCACCGATAGAGTGATGTTCTCCTTTGCGTTCCACATCGTGTACTACAAACGCAGAGCGCAGTTTTTTCTCTGCTCTGGTTGTGTCCTCAAGAAACGGGCATACTACACGAAAAGCCAGAATATCATGAATTGGCTCCTCCTGCCCGGTTTTTAGCTTCTTTTCCAGTCGTTTAAGTAATTTTTCGAAATAGCTTTCAAATGACTTGATACGGCCTTTTACGGTCACATGAGCTCTAAGCGTATCAATCTTGGACTGAATGTCATTTGATAACTCTGAAACAGCAGCCAGATAGTGGGGATGATGTGCCACATAGGATGTTTCAAGTTTTTTACGATCGGGATAGTAATCTATATACATGGAACTGTCTTCTGAATTAATGGACTATATACGATTAACCTATAATCTACTATAAACAATCCTGAAGATCCGATTTATTTTCATAAAAAGAATCTACCCGCATATTCGTTTTACCACTCCATATATTGTCTGAAATGCAACATGTGCATATTTTATACTATAAGCTGCAGCGCGTCGGCAATATTCTGAAATGTTTTCCATTCTACACGGGTTTGCTGTTTTCTGCACTATAACAACCGACAACAATAAGACGTTTTTTGTCGGTGACACGCCACACATCCCGCATTCTTCCTCCCATCCTTGACACAACCATATCCTTGACGTAGTTTAATTGTGATGCGGACGGTATTGGATTTTAATCAGAAGTACTGTTTCCTGTTGAATCAAGTAATCGTAATTGATGGGTGTTACGGTGATTTTATTGTAAAGTACAGGGAACTGAGATTGAGTCAACCAGTGAATAGAAATTTGAACTTTTGTCATTAAGCCGATTAAATGGAATCCAGGATGCAATTTTTTTGTGCAAAAAGTACATTCTGGATTCCGTTACTAAAAGACAGAAGACGGACACGAGTAAAAAAACAATTTAGGAAAGGCTTTGCTGATGCATTTTGTCAAGACACTGTTTGCTGTCTCATTTGTGCTCTGTTCAATACTGTTCAGTAAATCATTATGCTGTTTGTCAATATCATTGCCAACGTTACACAAATTAAATTATATAAACTAACAGGAGGTCTTAATGAACAAAATTCGGCTCTATAGACTTATTTGTGGGTAAAAAGTAAGTAAGCATCCGGCAAAACCCGTCCAGAAAACTCGAATCAGACTATTTCAATTGATTTATTTTGAATTATCTTGCAGAAATGTTGAGACAATTTTTATTTGTGAGCAAAAACGTATGGATATCTTTAGCTTTGGATTTAGGTAGTTCTGTGAGTAGTTCTTTGAAATAATCAAATGGCTCAATGTCATGCCACTTTGCAGTTGCAGTAAGTGAGTAAATAATGGCAGCTCTCGTTGCAGCGTCATGGGAACCTGCAAACAAAAAATTCTTTCTCCCGAGTGCAACCGGCCTGATTGCATTTTCGATAAGGATATTGCTGAGCTCCACACGCCCATCAGTCAGGTAGGCATTGAAAAATGGCCACTGATTGACGGCGTATGACAGTGCTATTCCAATTGGAGATTTTGGTAACACATTTGCAATCTCCTGCAACATCCACGCTTTGAATGTTACCATTGATGGTGCTACGTTTTTTTGACGCATTGCATACCGTGTATCAAAGGACACCCCTTGTTGACGGGCATCTTGTTCGCACGCATACCACACTTGCATTGTGTCAAGAGCGTGTTTCGCGCGGACAGCATCATACGCAAGTGCTTTATCAAAGCGCCTTCTTACATGATCCATACAAGCCGCATGAGTAAGCTCGTTCTGTCTGATAATTTCAGCATACCCCTCGTACCCATCAACCTGTAATGTACCCTTGTATTCCTTAAGAAAACTGTTGGGACCTTCACGCGATCGGCTTTTTCGATAATCAAAGATAACAATTTTTTGAATCGGATCATGATACACCCAGAAATATCCCCGATGTGTTTTACCCTTTCCATCGGTTGTCAACACCGGAATCGGTGTTTCATCTGCCTGAATATAGGTTGACGACAACAGGAGATCTTTGTGTGCATTGTAAATTGGTTCGTACCAGAAAACAGCCTTTTTAACAATATCAGAAAGCCACGATTCCGAAAAGTCAACATTGTATTCATTTTTGAATTTCTTGCGTTGACGATCAAGCGGCATGGCGTACAAAAACTTCTCATTGGTTATATGAGCCATAAGTCCGGGTCCCGCATTTCCTTTGTCAACAGGAAGTTCAGGCAGCCTACCTATGACAACACCGTTTTTCTCAGGCAGAGCATATTTGGGACGGATCGTTTTCACAATATGAAGTTGTGACGGTGTATCCATTTCAAAATACCAGGATACTTCATCACCGATTTTCTTCAATCCGTCGACATTACCTTCTGGCTCAACAACAATCTCCTTGACAGGAAGGTGTGTCGGCATCGAGCCGCGTCCATGGCCAATGATAGGCTTTTTAGCTTCGGACGTACCTTTACGAGTAAAACTGACTTCAGTGCGGGGAACATCACTTTCAGGGGCACTATGATCGAGCACACCAAGCTCAAGCGCCATCTGTTGTTCATCCGCAGGGATATAACGCTCAGATTTTGCACCAAACACCTGACGGTTAAACCACTCCAACTGCATGGTCAGCTGCGTTTTGTCGTTTGTTAACTTGTCAATCAATGCATTCTGTTCAAGAACGGTATCGACAAGATCTTGACGTGTTGCAACAATAATACTGTCTTTGGTGTAAGTCTTCATAGATTTATTAAAGATAATTTTTACCACGCATTTAGTCAACTACAAATTTACTCAACCTGATACCTTTTTCGCCGTTTTATGCTTGTTAGATCAATTCCCTCAATAATAAGAAGCAGCTGCTCTACGGTGATACGCAGTGCTTCGGGTGACAGCTGAGCTGTATCTGATGGAGGCATTTGAAACTGCCCTGATTCAAGTCGTTTGTACATAAGCCAGTAGCCATGGCGATCCCAGAAGAGGATTTTCATTTTGGTACGGGGCTTATTAACCAACACAAATAGGCCATCCCGTAGCGGGTCTTTGTGAAAGTGAGATGTGATGATCGCACTAAGACCATCGAAGTTCTTACGCATATCAATAGGTGTACAGCACAAGTGAATCGGGTGTGATATGGAGAAGTTCAGCATGAGTGGTTGCACTCCTTGAGAAATGCAACAAGCGATGCGATTGTAAATTCTCCGTGGATAATAGTGTAGGTATGTACTGGTGAGGGTGATGCGATGCTAACAAATTCAGGTGCTGCTGTGCTGGTTTTGGATGGGGTTGTTTTCTTTTTGCCCTTTTTGTACAGATAGTACCGTAATTTCTCAATACTGATGCCAGTCTGGTTACAGTATGCCGCTTGTGTAAGCCCACTCGATCTAAAAGATGTAACAATCGTTTTGCATTCAACAGTCATTCATATCCTCCTTGTTTGTAAAGAAGGTAATATGATCTATGCGGCAGAGGTGTTCAAGATGCGTTTTACCGGAGGCTTACCCATATTGCACCTTTCAAAAGAAATTGGAATTCCAGAAATATGCACAATAGATACATTGATGAAAAGAGATACTTACTTAGTATTGATTGGAGCAAAGCGGTTAATTAAAAAAGGGGCTTAACCACGGAAACAGAAACCGTTTTGTATGAAAAGTACGTCATTAGCACTGTTGCGCGGTTGATTACCACATGTTAATAATGATTGCTCCGTGTGGTCAGAATTTTTTTAATGAATGAAGGAGCCTGGAATGAAGCGTCAAAAGAGAAGAAAATTTATGTTCGGGAGCGTAGTAATACTCATGATTATGTTTGGTGTGATCGGTTGCGGGGACAGTTCGGTTTCGCCGGTCCAAGAGAGATATGATAGATACGCAGCGATAATTGACGGGAAGACGTATTATCTGGAGTACCGGTTAGTGCGGCCCAACGACTCTCTTTCTCACCCGCTGATCATCCTGACCCATGGCCGCGACGGTGCACACCCTGAAAGATTCAACTGGTATGTAAAATCGTTTGAAAATTTATGCTCCGCCCTGGCACACAATGGGTATGTCGTTATGATGCTGGTACGTCGCGGATACGGCAGTTCTGACGGACCCGATTCGGAACTGAAAGATACACCCTATGAATCCGGATTAGAAGCGGCGAAAGACCTGGCAAGTGCTGTAGGGTTTATGAAAACACAGCCTTATGTAGATGCCAGCAAAATCGTAGTCATGGGTGGTTCCCAGGGTGGTTATGCAGCAATCGCATTCTCAACGCTAAAGGTGGATGGAGTTCTCGGTGCCGTCAATCTAGCCGGCGCAGTAAACTATACCAATATCGATTCCGACCCTAAACCCACTCGTTATGTGAAGTGGGCCTCAGCCTGCGGTGAATATGGTAAGATCAATACAATCCCGACGCTTTGGATCTATTCAGAAAATGATTTCCATATCCCTCCTGAAGCTTCGCAACCAATGTTCAATAGTTTTCAGGATCAGGGAGGAAAAGGAACGTTCGTTATGAAGCCAGCGTACGGAACCGACGGCCATATGTTTGCCGATGACCCGGGATTCTTCTGGACCGACCTGTTAACATTCTTTACTACGGTTGGGATGGTTGAACAAAAATGATGCATTCGAAATTCTGAAACAATTATCTCTGTCGGAAACCGGGTCAACGCTAGCTCTTCCCACTTCACCCTTCCCACTTTCTTCCTCCCACCCTTGACACACACA
>CAYMGX010000017.1:128-45302 GCA_964390065.1 uncultured Fibrobacter sp.
AAGTAGCAAGTAGTAAGTAGCAAGTAGTAAGTAGCAAGTAGTAAGTAGCAAGTAGTAAGTAGCAAGTAGCAAGTAGTAAGTAGCAAGTAGCAAGTAGCAAGTAGTAAGTAGCAAGTAGCAAGTAGCAAGTAGCAAGTAGTCAGGAGTGAAAATGAAATTTGACTAACAGGTACATTTGATCAGAATTATTATTTCAACAGTTTGAATTCGAGCACAAATTTCGGCACATTGACAACGTTAAAAACCTCTTTACAAATCCTCATACTACCGCACGTTTTCAAACTGTCTTAACAATATAAAAGCGATTTCAACTGTTTGAGCGTTGGGTGGGCAAGGCGTAGTGACTGTGTGACGCATAACGAGTGACTGGTAAAGAAGATCTTTGCATACGATAAGCGAGTTTTGAAAGCGCATCGGTAGGGGCAGAATTTCCTTTTTGAAAAGGGCCCTTCTTTGTCCAGTCTTTCTTTGGCCCTGGAAAGAAAGGACTGGTCGGGGTTGCAGGGGGAGAAGCTCCATGCTTTACGATAGCACTGGTACAGGTGCAACGTTTCCGGTTTGCAATGTCTTGTGCAAAAATAAGATTCAGAACCTTGATATATTACATTTCTCCTCAATCACATTTGACAGTTGCTACAATTTGGTTTTGTTAATCGGTAAAGGAATATTTCGTCCCTACGGGACTAGAATTGTTATTTTCTCTAATATTCTATAAATATTTGATCCCTATGGGATCGGAACACAATAACAATTATCAATTCATAAAAATCATGTCTATCACAAAAATCATAAAAATCACAGTTCGGATCATTTACGAATGTGACTGCGCAACGTTTATTTCACGCTTGATTCGGGTGATTGTTCTGAAGTATTTTACAGTTGTAAATTTCAACACAATTTTCAGGAATCTCCTATGTCAGATAACTATTCGATAGAAACGCATTGCGTACACGGTGCCTATAACCCACACGATCATAACAGAGCACGCGGCATACCTCTCTACCAGAGCGCAGGGTTTGTTTATGATTCAGTCGATCATGCATCAAAGCTTTTTTCATTTGATGAGCCCGGGTATATTTACATGAGGCTTGGAAATCCGACGGTCGATGAGGCAGAGAAGCGTATTACGCTGCTTGAGGGAGGACGGTCTGCTGTCGGGTTTGCATCGGGGATGGCTGCGCTTACCGGATTTGTTCTCAATATGTTACGTCCCGGTGATGAAATTCTTGCGGCAAACTGTTTATATGGCGGATCAATGGGGTTACTAAATGACACATTACCAACGCTGAATATAAAAACACGTTTTTTTAACCCACTTGACATAAAGAGTGTCGAAAAAGAAATTACACCGGCAACGAGACTTATTCTTGTTGAAAATCTTGCAAATCCAACACTGGTTGTACCCGATGTGGCAGCAATAAGTACCATAGCAAAACGTCACCGGCTGCCGCTGTTAGTTGACAACACGATTGCAACACCGTTTCTGGCAAAACCGATAGCACACGGGGCTGATTTTATTCTGCATTCATGTACGAAGTATCTTGAAGGACATGGAAACATTATTGGAGGATTTATTGTTGATGCCGGTACATTTGTTTTTGACAAAGAACGGTATCCATTGCTTTATGAGGATGCGCCCGGGGGTGTATCGTTCATGGATAAATTTGGAAAAGATGCATTTACTATGCGTTTGAAAGGTAAAGTTCTCATGAATACCGGCGGGTGTATGGCTCCGTTTCATGCATACATGCTGCTTCACGGAATGGAAAGTTTTCATGTCCGTATGGAACGTCATTGTACTAATGCTGCTGCTATTGCTGCATTTTTGTCACAGCATGAGAAAATTGCATGGGTAAATTATCCGGGTTTTTCCGATCATCCATCGCACGATAATGCAAAGCGTTATTTGAATGGATATTTTGGTGCAATGATGGGATTTGGTATTAAAGGTGGCTATGATGCATGTAAGTCGTTTATTAATTCTGTAAAGCTTTTGACACATTCAACAAATATCGGTGATACCAAAACGCTGGTGATTCATCCTGCAAGCACAACACATCGTAATGTTGATCCACAGGAACGAATGAAAAACGGAATTACTGATGATTTTATCAGAATGTCTGTTGGTATCGAAAATGTTAATGATTTAATTGCTGAACTTGACAATGTGCTAAAATCGTTGTGAATCTCAGGTCTCAGCAAACGGTAATAATGTGTATAGGCGAATTGTTATTAGCCTTGTATTTTTTTCGCATCAATAAACTGGTTGAATTACTTCTTTCCCAGCCGGATCCGCAGCGGAAGCTTTAGTCCGTCAGTTTGTATATCGTTAAGAACGCGCCGCATTTCGGCGAGATCTGCCTGTAGTTTTTTAAGATCATCCTTCCAGAGTATGTTGTCTGGTGAATTCAGTGATGTTACAATGGTATCCGTTTTGTTGACAAATAAGTCGATTTTTGAAATAAAATCATTAGTAACTGTTACTGTCTTGTTAATTTTTTCTATGAGCAAAGGAAGTTCAACGGAAAGCGTATCAGCAAGTTTCATAGTGGTGTCAAGAAACAACCGGATCGTATCCCTGTTTTTATCAATTATATTGTCAAGACTCAATACGGTGTTGTTGATGGAAAGCGAAAGAGTATCCGCTTTTGCAGATATATCATGAAACTGTTTTACAAATGATTGACTGACACTATCACCATCCCGTAGTCTCACTACAAGGGAATTGAGATCCTTAAGCACATCCATAAGCATGGTAACATAGGCAAGCACCTCTGATGGTCCTGCGAGAAAGGTGCCACTCAGCTCGGTGCTGAAATTTACCGGTACATGTGTCGATGTCCCCGGATCGATACTCACAAACCGTTCACCCATGAGCCCCTTTAAAAAAGCAGTAATCGAGTAATCGTCATAGAGTTGTACCGGTTTGGTTATTTTAATCGTTACGATTGCGGTGGTTCCATCTCTGTCAATATTGGTTACAGTTCCAACTTCAGCACCTTTGACACGAACCGGATCTTGTTTGTTGAGAAATCCCACCGTGCGTACATCATTGAATCGGATAGTGGCATTAATTGATGGTGCAAGTTCCTGACGGATAAAGACTACAAGGGGAATGCTGAGTAAGGTCAGCAGTACAATGATGAGAATGTATCCCAAAATCCGGTTTGTCATATATTGAGCGTATTTCTTAACGATTGGTTTAAAATTTTTAGCACTGTAATCATAGTTGAAAGTTATATTTTATCACCATGAAACAAAAATTACCAGTTATTGTAATATCATTTATTGTAACACTTTGTACCAGCAGTTTTTCGCAGCCGATCGTTGTAAACGGATTAATGCTTCGTGAAGTGTGTTCTACTCCGGTTGCATCATTGCGCCTATGTACACCCGATCGTCAGCCGATACCTTTTCAGATAGATGAACTTACTGAAAACGGGAATTATATCTGTGATAAAGGCAACGAACCAAACACAGATTCATCAAACGGGGTATTCGATTCAAGGGATGAGATTGTATTTCTCTATGAGGATTGCAGTACTGTGGATTCATTTATCGATCCGGTCTATCCGGGTATCTTTTATTATCGGTTGATTATTGGCGATTTGGAAAAACGGTTTGTTTATATTACCAATGATACATTCATACCAATATCATCGAAACGTTATATCGAATATGATCACAATCGTCAATATGTAAAGACTCCCTATTTTTTTGCTCAATTCAGTCCTGACAGGTTTCACTTTACAAATGCAGGTGTGTGGGATAGCGGGAAAAAATGTTATGAGCCATTAACTCATGAACTGAGAGTTACAATTTTACTTAAAGCGTTATGGGGGCTTATCCCGATTCGCTACTCAGAGGATAATCTTGTCTGTATTGTAAAAAATTACAAGGTTGGTGTAATACGGTTGATACGGGGTGGTGATTTTCATCTGCGGCTTGGGCTTGGTATCAGGGGCAGTCGTGCGTATGTAAACCAGTTATGTTATCCGCAGGTTGTAAAGGTGCCGGTAAATGTTCATGTGCCGGTCAGGTTCAGTGCTTTTTTTAAGGATGCATATATAGAGATGTCGCCGGTTATCAAGCGAAACACCGGATACGTCTTTAATGCGCCTTCCGCACAGATCATTGATTCAATTAATGAGCGGGCGGTATACGATACAATTGTTCGCTATAATCCCAACAACCAGTTTTACTCTGTCACGAGTGGCTCAAAAGGGTATGGATGGATTCTTAATGCCAAAATTAATGATGAATATCTTAAAGGGAGTGGCTATCTGATCCGCAAACCATCACCACGGGATTCCTCATGTGTCGAGTACGGATACAGGATGACTGTCGTGGATCTGCCCAAAGGACACTACGAGATTAACAACTGGGTCTCTTTTCCATCAAGAACTTACGTATCAATTAGTGATTTGTCAAGATTTATTTTAAAACCGCATTCGATTCAAACACCATGGATAACCTCAAAAAATCTGCTGCTGTCTAACCCGTTGATTCAGAACAATGCTTCCAGAAACTACTGAAAATGGGTTGACATTTTCAACTTATTAAAAGTATCATGATGTAGAGATCCGGATTACCGGTTCTGACTGGAGTGTAATCTTGAACGGTTTCAAAGCTGAAAACAGGGTATTCAAAGCTTTATCGGGTGTCGATTTTTATCGCAGCAGGAATATATCGCTAAAAATCGGATGTGATAGTGTTGTTGATTGTCGCATTCCTTATGAAGATGCTGCTGAGATGATCGAGCTAAAGGCTTATGAACTCTGTGAAACCGGTAGAATTGATGAGGCAATTGAGCAGCTTAATCGTATAGCTGTATTTTTTGAGAACCTTGAAAACAAGAATGATGAGCATTCGAGGGATCTTGCAGATGTCTATCTGTTGATAGGGCAGATGCTTCAGTATGCCGGACGATATGATGAAAGCATTGGATGGTTTTCCAAGTCTGTTATTGTGGATGATCAGTATGCGACTCCTTATCATAACCTTGCCATATCATATGACAAAACGGGAAAAGTTGATTCGGCGATCCGGTGTTTAAAGCAGGAGCTGCTTCTTTCGCCCGGAAATTATTATTCATATCTTATACTTGCAGAAATTTACAAAAGGAAAAGAAGGTATGATGCCTATGAGGAGTGTCTGCATCAACTGCTGGAGCGGGATCCTCATAATCTTCAGGGATTGTTCCGGTTGATTCATTACTACGAAACAAAAAAAACCGGTGCTGATGTAAGTTTACTTTGCAGAAAAGTGTTGTCGATACAGAAAAAATTCAGTACAACCGAGTGGATGATACGTGTGTATACATTCTGTATTCTCAGGAAATTTACAAGTGCGCTAAATACCGCAGATGAATGGGAGCGTGATGATCCGAAGACATCACTTGTAAATTTAACAAAAGCCTATGCGTACGGAGCTGCAAAAAAGGCAAAAGAACGCGGCTATGAGATTGATATTTTTGTCAATAAAAACAATGGCGATATTGATAAGATGAGTAAAAAACTTGATGATTTTGGTGGTGTATTCGGCCAGAATGCTAAAATACGTATTTCCAAGACTGTGATTCGTCATGCCCTTGAACGCTATTCTTCGATGGCATTACTTGATAAATAATCAACGTTTCCCATCTGTTTTATCCCCTGATTTATATTTCAGGTCATCAGTCGCAACAAAGGAATGACCTGGTGATAATCAGTATCTATAAAACCATTAGACTAGTGCTTTTAATAACCATACTTCTGCAGGTAAATTGCTTTTATGTAAAGCAGGGGTATTATGTACTGCATTACAGTTTTGCAGCTCAAAAAAATGGAAAACTTCTTAAACAGAACAATGTATCCGATAGTACCAGAGCATTCCTGGCTCGTGTTAACGGGATACGTGACTATGCATTTGACAGTATCGGACTAAAGCGTAATAAAAATTACACCCGGATGGTTCAGGTTGAAAATGATTACCTTATTAATGTAGTCAGTGCCTGTAAAAAAACAGGTTTTGAAAAATATCAATGGAAGTATCCCTTCTTTGGTACAGCTCCCTACAAGGGTTATTTTGAAAAAGAGGATGCAGTTCGTGAAGGAAAAAAACTTGAGGAAAAAGGATATGATGTTTATATCGGAAAATCGGACGCATTTTCGACACTTGGGATTTTGTCTGATCCTTTATACAGCTATATGCAGCACTATTCAGAGTATGCACTTGCATCAATGATTATTCATGAGCAGATGCATGCCACACTGTATCTCAGGAATAATGTTGATTTTAATGAGCAGGCTGCTGTTTTTATCGGTGATCAGGGCGGATTAAATTTTATACGCCACAAATACGGTGAAAATTCCAATGAGTATAATAACATATTTTTGACAAAAGGTGATTATGATGTATTTATTCAATCATTAAGGGAACTGTATCACACACTTGACAGTGTATACAAATTGAAAGTTTTGTCAGATACAGAAAAGTTATCCAGAAAAGAGGAGATCATTAATCGCTATAAAAAGGATCTTGTTGATAATTATTCTGCATATTTTAAAACTGATAATTACCGCAGTATTGACAAAGCAACAATTAATAACGCCTATATTACATCACGAATGACCTATCATAAAGACCTGTCTGTGTTTGATTCTCTTTACAAACGTTCTAATTATGATTTAAAGAAGTCTGTGAGCTATCTGAAATCTCTTAAAAATGAGGAAAAGCCGTTTGAACGAATAAAAGCGTATTTGGAAGATAGAACAGAATAGAACCTAATTGTTGTTTAATAATCCATTGTATTACGCAAAATGATGTGACATTTTTACTCCAGAAAAAAGCAGGGTAAAGAAACCTTTTTCACGAATCCTTGTTGTGATAACATCACATAGTGGGATCCAGAGAAACTGAAAGCTGCTAAAGATCATCACAACAGGTATTGGAATCTGTCCCTGTCTGTATTTACCAAGATACCAATCTGTTCATATCCCGGTTTTAGACCTTAATTCAAAAGTAAGCCGGTAATTATCAGGATAATGCCAGGATAACGGTCGTTTTTGAAAACCCTTTTTTGTTCTCGGTGTGGAAAGCAGATTCTATTTTATGACAAAATTTGATATGTTTTTATTGAAGATATATAAGGAATACAATGGTGATTAGTGCAATCGTTTTTGATTTTGATGGCGTGATAATTGATACTGAAAAAGTCTGCTTTGATGCATGGCAGACGGTGTTTTCTGAGTACAATCAGGTTCTGCCACTTGAAGAATGGGTAAAAAATATCGGACGAGCGGTCAAAGTGGCTGATCCGCATAAAATGCTGGAAAAGCTCACTGGAAAACCGATCAATCAGGAACAACTGTTACTTCATGCGAGAAAAATCGAAATGGCTGCAGCCAATAAACTTGAACCGCTTCCGGGTGTAGTAAAAACCCTGCAAGCTGCAAGCGACATGTTTATTCCCTGTGCAGTGGCTTCAAGTTCGAGTCGTCGGTGGGTTGAAAGTCACCTAAAAAGAATGAGTCTGGATCATTATTTTAAAACCCTGGTGTGCCGTGAGGATACCTCGACGCATAAACCC
Organism: uncultured Fibrobacter sp.; assembly: GCA_964390065.1. Classification (GTDB taxonomy): domain Bacteria; phylum Fibrobacterota; class Chitinivibrionia; order Chitinivibrionales; family Chitinispirillaceae; genus JAAZBG01. Next base: position 7,699 of record CAYMGX010000017.1, read on the forward strand.
GAGCCTGAACCCTATCTGACCGCAGTAAACAGACTTGGAGCTTTGCCGGAGAACAGTATTGCCGTTGAAGATGCTCCGATGGGAATCCTGTCCGCAACAACTGCTGGTCTCAGATGCGTTGCTGTCGGATGCAGCCTGACAAAACATCTGGATCTGAGCAGAGCGACATGGCAGATTGATTCTCTTGATAAATTTGATTTTCGGGTAGTATAACAATAGTATTGAAGTGTTACAGTTATTCTTAAGACAGGATATATTAATGCCCTTTAAAATAATTACCCATAATGGTAAAGCCCACATCGATGAGATTCTTGGTTCTGCACTTCTTGCACTACATTTATGTGAAGTCCCGGAAACTATTGAGAGAATAAGTCCCCAGGATGTTGCCCGAATGGTTGAAAACGACGAAATTCCTGAAAACACCTATGTTATCGACGCTGGGCTTGTTTTTGACAGCAAAAAAAGGCTCTTTGATCATCACCAGGACGGAAATCTCCCGAGCGCTGCCTTACTAATTTTTAATGAGTATTTTTCACACCTGGAGGGCACCGGGCTTCACGACTATGTAAAACTTGTTTCCCGGGTCGACACTCAAAACATTACCAGTTTGAATGATTATAGTAGTGTTTGTGAATCGTATGATTACTGGTCATTTATACATAAACTTGTTGTCAGAACCTTTGAAGAGAACCCTCTGCTTGTTCTTACTATTCTGATTGATGGAATTAACAATAAAATTGAATTTGAAAAGGCTAAAAAACTGGCGTCACTATGGCGAAAAGAACCTGGAAACATTGAAATAATTGCGATTGAATCGGTAAACGTTTTAATCTATCTGACAAAACCACCCTCAGAGTTAAGGTCTGCACTTAAGTCTGAAACGAATCTGTTAATCGAAAAAAACAACATTTCAGTTACCGTTTCCTTTGATGACAAAAATCCGGAAATAAGAACGTTATACAGAACAGAAATCGGGCAGGACATTGTAGATTTTACACAATGTAATCCATCAAAAACAATTTTTAACCATGATGGGGGATTTTTTCTAAAATATATACCTGATGATGATAATGAGTGGAAAATGCTTGTCAAAAAGGCAATTGTTCAGAAGTAGTAAAACGAGCACCTTTCTTCAGATGACTGTTTTTACTGTTGCATTAATGAAGTACTGATGCGTAAACGAAAGCTGACTGTATGTTTCAGCAGTAGTTTTAACACCGGAATCAGAATTGTTATATGTCAAGAATCTGCTTGCTAAAATTAAATTGTATCCGTAACGACCGATTTCAGGTCTTTTCCTAATGATAATAGTAATCTAAAGAACGTCATAAAACCTGCAATTGTTTTAGAATGAAGTCAATCAAAATCCAAACATGTTGGCAGTAGTCATCAGATGGAAAAATCTGCCGTGTGATGGCAAATTTTACCGGCAGCTAAATTTAAACAGCGTTCTCAGGCTTCTGTAGTTCAGCAAAAAGTATTGCAGATTTTATGACATTAACACAGATTTAATGGCGCAACATACATAACAGATTGATAAATAGCATTAACTTGTCGTTTGATATACTGCAGGTGATTTACCGGGTTGGCAATAATGATGAAAACCAGTATATGATTTGTAGAATGGTTCTGTGGCATGATGATTGCGTTGTATAAGGTGGGTCTATTGTGGAATAATTCCAGACAGGAATTTGTATGGCAAATATGATTAACGAGATGTTGTTTAACAAAACCAATCTTCCAATACTCAGTAAGTCGCTTGATAGTGCCATGCTGCGAAACAGAGCGATTGCTAATAACATTGCCAATGCAACAACACCGGGATATCGCCGGGTTGAAGTCTCATTCGAGGATGAGTTGCGTAGCGCACTTGATAGAACGAGATTGAAGGGAAGTCGGACAGACAGCAGGCATATTCCGCTTGGACGGCTTGACATTGAGAATGTAAACGCAAAAGCTTATCATCCTGTCGACCCGACACTGGCATCAGGAGTCAATAACGTCGATATCGATACGGAGATGGCAAAACTTGCAGAGAATCAGATTGCTTTTAATTATGTCGTAAAATATACACAAGGAATTTTCAAGAAAATGAATTCTGCTATTCAGGGCAGAGCGTTACAATAACTAAGGATCAACATATGCCATTATCAGGAATATTTTCAGGGCTTGGGATCAGTGCGTCGGGTATGCGGGCGCAGCGAATCAGACAAAATGCGATATCTGCAAATCTTGCAAATGCCGAGACTACCCGTACCGATGATGGCGGACCGTATAAACGTCAGTTTGTTGTCTTTACGGCGGATAGTGACAGACGGGATGTGCGTTTACTTAATAAGAATGTAGCTCTCGAAGGATCGACAACAAACGGAAATCATTTGCCGATTCCTCCTGAAAATTTTCCACGCGATGAACGTTTTTTCGGGAGCGGGGTCAATGTTTCAGAGATCCGTGAGGATTCGCGTCCACCGCGCATGGTGTATGATCCGGCTCATCCCGACGCTGATGATAAAGGGTATGTTGCAATGCCAAATATTAATGTTATCGAAGAAATGACCGATATGATTGCAGCGACAAGGGCGTATGAAGCAAATGTTACTGCATTTAATGCAACAAAAGCTATGCTGATGCAGGGTTTACAGATATAATCAGGAGTTGACATAAAATGAATACCATACAGGCAACAACCCAGAGTGCATCATGGAATAAATTCCTTAAATTGACTGAAGAAGCACGTGTGCGCAATGCAAACCTGGCTGCTGCAAAGCAACCGGTCTCAAATGTCAATAAAGAACAGCGTCCTGATATTACGCAGCTTATTAACGAGAAAAAAGCAATGTTTAATAAGTCCGTATCATTTAATCAGGCTGTTCCCGGGGGTGAAATGAGGATTCTCGGAAGATTATTTGACACCTATGTGTGAGCATGATACACTGAATAATAAACAGGATGGTTTTTATGAATGAAATAAATGCAATCGGTCCAGTTGGTGAGTCCGGGTTTGTAAACAAACCAAAAACCACAGCTGCACCTCAGGATGGTGCTTCATTCAAGGAGACATTAAGTAAGTATATTAACGATGTAAATGAGATGCAGGAAAAAGCCGGCACTTCAATAAAAAAAATGGTGGCAGGAGAAATAACAGATGTGCATCAGGTTATGACATCGGTTGAGCAGGCAAACACTGCGTTCAACATGATGATGGAGCTACGAAACAAGGTTATGGAAGCCTACCAGGAAATTATGAGAATTCGTTTGTAAATTGACGATAGTGTAATCGCGGGGAGTGATCATGTCAGAGTTCTTCAAGCAGCTTATTGCTCAAATTGCTGCCGTTTGGCAAAAATTATCATTACAGCAAAAAATTGTGACTGCATCACTGCTGGTCTTTACCATTCTTGCTCTCAGCGGACTTATTATATGGTCACAGAATGGTGTAAAAAAAGAGACGGGTTTTAAGGTGTTGTATTCAAATCTCGGACTTGATGAAGCCGCGACGATTACAGAGCAGCTTCAGAAATCCAATTACAAGTATAAAATCGACAATAACGGAACATCAATTCTGGTTGACGCCAAACAACTTTACGAAGTAAGAATGGCACTTGCGAGGGAAGGGCTTCCCCGTAAACACGGGCTTGGGTATGAACTATTTGATAAGACAAACTTCGGAATGACTGATTATGTTCAAAAACTTAACGCCAGACGTGCACTTGAAGGGGAAATTCAGCGCACTATTGAGGGCCTTGATGAAGTAAAAAGCGCACGGGTTCATATTGTGATACCGGAACCGACTATATTCCTTGACAATCAAAAGGACGCCAAAGCGTCTGTTGTTGTAAAGCATTCCACCGGGCAGAAATTGTCAAAAGATCAGGTCAGGGGAATTACGCACCTTATTTCATCAAGTGTTGATGGGTTAAAGCCTGAGAATATCTCAGTTATTGACTATGAGGGAAAGCTTATGACAAGCCCATTCGGTGGGGACAATACCTCAATGGTGAGTTCGCATAACATGGAGCTTCAGCAAAACGTAGAAAAGTATCTTGAGAATAAAGCCAACCAGTTCCTGACCAATGTCCTTGGCCCGTCAAAAGCATTTGTCAAGATTGCCTGTGATCTTGATTTTGACAAAGTTGAGAAAACCATGGAGAAGTATGATCCGGAAAGCAGAGTTGTAAGATCAGAGGAGCGCATTGATGAAAACGTGAAGAATGCTCCTGATGGAGATAATCAGAAGGAACGGTCTCTGACCAACTATGAAATTGATAAGACAGTAGCTAATATTGTTCAGGAAGTAGGCAATGTCAAACGATTGACGATATCGGTAGCTGTTGATGGCCGCTATGAACTGTCAAAGGACGGCAAGACAACAGAGTATGTTGCACGTACCAATGAAGAGATACAGAATATTGAAGATATTATCAAGAATGCGGTGGGGTATGACTTGACACGAGGAGATCAGATCGTTGTGTCCGCTGTCAAGTTTGATAATGAATATGCGCGAAATGAATTGTTGCAGATGAAAAAATCTGAACGTGATCGCCAGATCATGGATTGGATAAAGTATGGTCTTATCGCATTTATCGGAATCGGTTTTATTGCATTCCTCTGGTACCTTGCCAATACTGTTGCAAAAGCAATGAATCCGCCTGTACCGGCATTTGAACGGTTTGGCATTGAGGAACCTGTTGAGGAAGTCATTCCTGATGACATGCGCAAAAGCTCTGAAATTCTCGAACGGGTTGAAATGCTTACCCGTGAAGAACCTGTCAATATTGCATCGATAATCCGTCAATGGCTGGATGAACCGGTAGCGGGAAAACGTAAAAAGAAATAATCCCAAAGAAAGTCTTGAAATACGTAAATCTAATGTATATAATTACTTAGATTGTATTTGGCAATGCAGGTAAGTATGTCATACTTTTCTAAGGATATGAAAACGTGAGTGCAGAACGCGAAGGCAGTAAAACCGGCTTTTTCCGTGAAAGCTACGACCAAAAAGGTGTAAAAAAAGCAGGTCCGGATACGAGTAATATTCCCGGACCTACAAAAGCTGCAATTGTAATGGTGGCGCTTGGCTCTGATGCATCATCACAGATATTTAAAAATCTCAGTGAACTTGAAGTTGAACGTTTGTCAACTGAAATTGCAAAACTTGACAATGTCTCACCTGAAATCCGTGAAGCTGTTCTCGAAGAGTTTCATAATCTGGCAATGGCTCATCAGTATATTACACAGGGTGGTATTGATTATGCACGGGAGATTCTTGAGTCTGCACTTGGTCCGCGCAAAGCAAAGGAAATCCTTGAGAAAGTCCAGCAGACTATCAGAACCACAGGGTTCAACCTTCTTGAAAATATTGATCCAAAACAGATCGTTAACTTTATACAAAAAGAACATCCACAAACAATTGCGCTGCTGCTTGCGCATATGGAAGCGAAAAATGCAGCTCCGATCATTTCGGCATTACCGCAGGAACTGCAAGTTGACGTTGCGACAAGAATTGCCACAATGGAAAGCATTTCACCGGAAACACTCGATCAGGTTGAGGAAGTACTTGTCAGTCAGATAAAATCACTTTTTGGCGGTGACGTTTCAGAAATCGGCGGTGTCAAGGCTGTTGCAGAGTTACTCAATAACGTTGACAGAGGGGCAGAGAAAAACATCCTTGGTAATCTCGAACGTGAAAATCCTGAGCTTGCTACTGAAATCAAAAATCTCATGTTTGTCTTCGAAGATGTTCTTCTGCTTGATGATCGTTCGATGCAGCGGGTACTTAAAGAGGTTGACACTAAGGAACTTTCCATGGCGCTCAAGGGTGCATCCGAGGAATTGCAGGTCAAGTTCTTCAGAAATATGTCATCACGTGCAGCTGAAATGATTAAAGAAGATATGGATTATATGGGCCCGATACGTCTGAAAGATGTTGAAGAGGTACAGCAGCGTATTGTTGACGTAATACGACGTCTTGAAGAGGATGGCGAGATCATTATCAGCGGACGTGGTGGTGAAGAGGATATCGTTGTATAAAACGGGAGTGTTTGATTAATGGAAAATTCACCATTATCACCGGAGAATGTTTCATCATTGATTGATCATATGATGAAGTCGAAAGATCCGGCACATGTGGGATTACGGAAAATACTCAAGAAAAAGGAGGATGAGGCCCGAAGTTACCAGCTTCATGCTCCTCAAATGACAGAGTTCGAAACTCCTGGTGTTAAATCACGTCGTTTGAGTGAAGATGAAACAATTATTCTTGAACTCGAAAAGAAAGCAAATGATCTTCAGTTACAATTAAAACAGCTTGAAGACAAAGCCGTACTAGCAGAAAAAGATGCTTTTGTAAAAGGACGTATTGAGGGAATTTCTCTTGGTGTAAAGAAAGGCCGTGATGAGACATCAGAGAAATATGAAAAGCAGATCACAGCATTGCAGGAAAAGGTAACAGATTTCATCGAAACATTCGAGAAGTCACGTCGTGAACAATTTCAAAATATAGATCATGTACTATTGAAGCTTGTTTTGGAGATCGCTAAAAAGATAATTAATGCTGAAGTAACAACGAATAGGGAATATGTCCTATCTGTTATAAAAAAGGCTGTTTATTATATAGGGGACAAAGAACGGCTTATTGTTCGGGTTGCTCCAGCGGATTTTGAAATAGTATCAGGAAGAAAGGATTTCTGGCTTCCGGTTACTGAACGGGTGAAAGAGATTGTAATCGAGAATGATGATCGTATTACACAGGGCGGGTGTATTATTGAATCGAACTCAGGAACGGTAGATGCCCGTTTGGGAGTTCAGTTTAAAGAACTTGAAAGTCTCGTTGAAAAAATATGGGAAAATATCAGTGCACCGCTCCAATCTGAATGTGTTCAGGATTCCTGATTTGCAGCAAATCAGTACCGATGAATAATCTCATTACATGAACCGGACCTTATTGATGACACTACCTATGAATGCAGAACCAAGATTTCGACCCTATATTCAGGCGATAACTTCATCAGAACCCATACAGATATATGGGAAAATAACTGAAGTAATAGGTTTACTCATTGAGTCAACCGGTCCCGCTGCATCGGTCGGGGATGTCTGCCTGTTGGAAAAAGGCGGTATTATTACCGGCCGCGCTGAAGTCGTCGGGTTTCGTCAGGATCGTACATTGCTAATGCCGCTTGGATCTATTGAAGGAATACATCCCGGACTGAATGTCGTTGGTACTAAAAAACCGCTGATGATTGGAATTGGTCAAGGGTTGACAGGAAGAGTACTTGATGGACTTGGAAATCCACTTGATAATAAGGGACCTGTCAATGTTGATAAGTACAGATCTGTTTTCTCTGATATTCCAAACCCTCTTCTGAGAAAAAGAATTTCGGAACCTTTTCAGACAGGTATTCGTGCAATAGATTCCCTGATTACAATAGGGAAAGGACAGCGAATGGGAATATTTGCAGGAAGCGGTGTCGGTAAAAGTGTGCTTCTTGGCATGATGGCAAAAAATTGCAAATCAGATATTAACGTTATAGCACTTATTGGCGAACGGGGAAGAGAAGTTCGTGAGTTTATTGAACGGGATCTTGGCGAGGAGGGACTGAAACGTTCGATCCTTGTCGTTGCAACATCTGATCAACCGGCATTAATACGCCTGAAGGGTGCAATGGTTGCTGCTGCAATTGCTGAATTTTTCAGAGATCTTGGAAAAGATGTTCTTTTTCTTGTGGATTCAGTAACACGTCTTGCTCAGGCACAACGTGAAATCGGTCTTGCAATAGGGGAGCCGCCGGCGACAAAAGGCTATACGCCATCAGTATTTTCAATGCTTCCGAAATTTCTTGAACGCGCAGGTACATCAGAAGATGGAGCAATTACAGGTCTTTTCACCGTGCTTGTTGATGGTGATGATATGGATGAACCGATTGCCGATGCTGCGAGAAGTATACTGGACGGGCATATTGTATTGTCAAGAAAACTTGCCCACAGAAATCACTTTCCTGCAATTGATGTGCTGGAAAGCATATCTCGCTGTATGTCTGATGTCATTATGGATGATCATAAAAAAATGGCTGGATATGTCAAGGATTATATGGCTGCTTACCGGGAAAACGAGGATCTGATCCAGATTGGTGCATACGTGCCGGGATCAAGCGATAGAGTTGACAAATCAATTAAAATTAATGATCCCCTTATCAGTTTCCTGCGACAGGATCGGAATGAAAAATCAACTATGGAATCAAGTACCATAAAAGTTAAGGAAATATTAAAAGTTATCGGGATAAAGTAAATGAACAGATTCAGGTTCAGACTTGAGGTACTTCTTGATCTTAGGAAAAAAAAAGAGGAGAAGATCAAGCTCACACTGGCTGAGAAAAATCATGAGATACAAAGTGCCGCAAAACTGGTGAATGAACTGCATGATGGATTAAAGGCATTTCAGGAAAATGAAAAAACATCACGCAAGGAACATCTTGATCCGGTAATGCTGCGCTATTCAATAACCTATCGCTATGCACTGAAGAAAAAACTGACAGACGCAGTACGGCATGTTGATGATTTAAAGGCACAGGCTTCCAGGATACAGAAAGAACTGATTATCGCAACACAGAAACGTAAAGCAGTGGAAATAGTAAAGGAAAAACGTCTGATTGAGTGGAAACGAAAAAATCATATTGTTGAACAGAATTTCAATGATGATATATCGCAACAGGCATTTATCCGGAACAAGACATGAGACACTTGAATACACTGAGTTTAAAATTGCGAATCGCAATACTTATTGCAATGACAGGTGTGCTTTACATCAATGCCGGCTCCAGTTCCCGGACACAATTTACTGTACTGGGTGACGGCGTTTCAGATTCAGGAGTTGTCAATGATAACGGTATTACACTTGCTATAAAAGAATACAGGGATGTAAAGATATTCGGCGACTCAATTCCTGGTATATCCGAAACCACCGTTGCGTCCGATATCATCCATAACGGTGATACAATGATAATCTTTACTGCTGATACAGGATATGGTAGTAGTGGTAGTGGTGTAAATTATCGTAAATTTACAATCAATCAGAACGATTTACAGCCTCAGGATAGTAAATGGAATAATTTCTGTAATGCGAAGTTTGCGCAGGGAACTTTTTTTAATGTTGACAGAGGAAATACCGGCTATCTTGCATCATATATACGTAAAGATTCCTCTGGCAAATGCTATTTACAGGTACATAGTGGTACAGAATCACTCGATATTGACACCGCGGATAACAGAAATTTGTTGTTTTCAAGTCAATGTGCCATGGATAATGATACATTTCTTATTATGTATAGTAACGATATGTCTATCATGAAAGTCTGTAAAGTATACTCTTCAGGAACAACGCTAAAGAAAGTAAGTGAAACAACTGTCGCAACAGATTTGGGATCGACGGGAAATTCTTTGATGACAAGTACGATCTCATTTGATGGCACCGGAACTATTCTCGCATGTTGGGATCGGGGTTCACCGTACGGTGCAAAGAAACTTCACTATACATTTTTAGACCGAGCCTTAAATCCACTTCTTGCCAACGATTCAATAACACAGACTATTGGGGATCCAACAAAATTCTATTACAGTAATGTTGCCGGGGTGGCATCATACGGCAACCAGAAGTTTGCAGTTTTTTTCTGGGATGTAAATGCGCTCTATCTCAGCAGGATACATTTGAACGGTGGTATGGCAGATACAAGCACCGAAATTTTAGCAAATGGAACGATGCGTTTCTGTGCTGCATCATCGTCGGATTCGTTTGTTTATGTCGTGTGTAAAGGAGATATTGATAACAACGGAATCAGCGGCATTGAGGGAATCCGGTTTCGAATGAACAATGGTTCATTAGCTAAGGATCGGATATTAAGTAATTCAGATCCATCATTGAATGTTGATATCGCTGATCAGTTTAGTGCAATAATCAATTGCACGATTGACACATCTGGGACAATTGGCGCAGTGTGGAAACACAAAAACCGTTACATGGGCTCTGTGCTTGCGTATCGGGGCATTCGTTATAAAAGCGGCTACTGGACATCACCGGTTGAATCATTGAATGTAAGTAATGGGGATTCTATCCGGTTTTACCCATTGAAAGTACAGATTTCAAGTGATAACTCATGGTATGTTGAGGATTCGATCAGAATGGGGTGTACCATTGAACAGTGTAAGAGTGCTCAATGGTATTCGTTCTCTGACATGTCACTGCTTGAACAACTCAAAACCACATGCAGGTATTATCAATACAGAATAAAAATTAACAGGAAGACGGGAAATACTTTTGACTCGATAGTAACACCGGTTGTATCATCAATCACTGTTCCATGGAATGTGAAACCGGTAGTAGTGGCAATTGACTCTGTAGGAATAAGAAACCGTATACGAAAAGATGTTACATTCGACTCGACACTCACTATTATGTCAAGATATGACACGATCTATCCGTTCTTACGATTCAGAGATCAGGATTATGGCGATCTGATTCGTTACAGTGCTGCATGGCCGGCATCAGATGAACTGTTATTGTATAGGAGTAACGGACTTGAACAAAGCGTACCATCACTGACAATTTTGCCGCTGCCTTATGATACGGTTGTCAGTTGTCTGATTAACGCACAGGATTCTCTGGGATGGAGTGCTCTGAGCCGCACAATAAAAATGATCAGTCGCAATTCACTTCCTCAAATCCTTATTAAAATCAAGCAATCCGGTAACAACGATACTATCATGATCAATAGTGACCTGGTGTTGACGTTACAGGAAGAGGATACTGTATATATTAACTACTCAGTATCTGACACAAATGATGCATCTGCAGTCTATGGAAAAATAAAGCGACAAAACAGCGCAAACTATCAAACAATAGATTCAACGCAAAACAGTAGTACCTATCGTCTGCTATGCAGCACTGTTGATCCCGTAGATACAGCAAAGTATCGTGTTGATGTATCCGATCCTGATACGGTATATGGATACAGATTATCACTTGTCATCAATCATAAACCGGTGATTGATTCGATAGCATTCATGGGAAAAAGTGCAAAACATAATGATACTATCAGAATAAAAGCAGGTTTACCGATTACGTTCGGAATGCATGTTACTGACAGAGATCTTGACTTCTGGGACACACTTGACTGCATAATGTCTGCAATGTCAAATAGTCAGACTATTAAAAGTGTGTCGGCAGTGAATCCGTTTACCTTTAATCCTCAGTCAGGGGATTCTATAATAAAATTTTTTGTAGTTGATAAATATGGAAAAAGAGATAGTGCTATAGTGTATGTAAAAATGCCATGGCTTGAGACTGATACTTTAAAAAATCCATTGTACGGTCGTGCATTGGAATCTTTACAAAAAGGTGTGTCACTGATTGATAAAAGTACAGTAGGGGATACTATTGTCATTCCACTTATCAACACTGGAAATGATATTATGTACATTACCGGATGCTCATTCAGGAATGCAAATAACAAATGGCTGACAGCAATTTTACTAAATGATACAGTGCGTCTATCTGATCCATTTACTACTACTACTGCAGCATTACAACCAATGATTGCAGAAACTCTTATACTCGAATTTTCTGCATATCAGTTAAGTGGTGACAGCGTTGAGTATGATACTGTACTAATAACAACCGATGATCCAGCGCATGATACGATACTTATTCCTGTCCGATTTGAGTATAATGATCTGCCTGTAATAGTATCTGTAGAACCTGATTATATTGCAGACAGACCATATTGGGCGCTTGGTAAAAAGATGGTAACAAACGGAAAACCATTCCCGCCGCATGCTGCAATACAGATAACATTTTCTGAGCCTATGGATTCAGTTTCTGCTCTTACTGCAATTACTGTCTATAGCGTTTATGATTCTATAAACCAGAAAAGCCCCGTTCCGATACCATTGAACCATGTATGGGTACAGAACTATACAAAACTGCGTCTTATTCCAGAATATATTATGTCAAGCAGTACCCATGGATTCAAACCGCCATCAGGGCTTTTTATAGCGACTGACTCCATCGGGTTGAACATTACCAGTATGTTAAAAGACAGGGCCACGACGCCATCAGGACCAAATATGCTTGATATACAAAAGCTATACCGCAAATCGGTGCCTGCCGATACAACACTACACATGAAGGTTGATAGTATAACATTCACACTTATTGGCATTACACCAGATGCCGGTGATTCACAGATCGATTCGAAAAAACCGGAAGTTACATTAACTTTTTCAGCACCGATTTATGCCCGTACCGTGGATACATCAATGGTTGACAATAAAACATTGATTGTACGCTCCCGGTACAATGGTGGTCAACAGCTTACTTTTGATTCCATATTTACCGGCACGAACAGTGTAACATTCAGGTTATCCAGAAATCTATTTTATAACGATTCTGTAACGTGTTTGTATAAAAGTGTTTCGGTCAGAAATACGAGCGGGTACTCCATTGATAGAAACCGTGATGGTATTCCGGCAGCCGATTATGATGCCCTGTCAAATGAAGATGATATGCAATGGCAGTACAAGGTAAAGGATATCAAGCTGCTGAGTGTAGCACCTTTAAATGGCACTGTTTCAAAATCCATCTCTCCAGAGGTGGTTCTTACATTCAGTGAACCGGTGTGGCCCGGCTCATTTGATACAAGTTTACTGAACAGTAATAGAAGCATATCGATGCACTCTGTATATTCAACAAAACCGGGAAGCTTTACATCAATACAATACTCTGCTGACAGCACCACAATCACCCTGCAGCCATTAGAGAAGTATTTCAGTGATGACAGTATCAGCTGTATATTTACAGGGTTTACTAAAACATATTCCTATCACGCCGCAGATAATCTACCGCGTGATACAACTGCATCATTTGGTTATATATCATGGTATTTTTTAACATCAAACATGGGGTTTTATACATACCCTAATCCTTACAAGCCGGGAAAAGATCCACGGCATTGCAGTGCCGGTGGGCCCTGCGGTATCTGGTTCAAAAACCTTCATTCTCTAAAAAGGGGTGTACGTGATATTTCCGTGAAGATATATGATATGAATGCTAATGTGATACTTGATACAAAAAGAAAAGTTGGTCTTATACACTTTGAAACCGGTAATATACAAAGTGTTCCACAGTGGTTCTGGGATACCCGTAATATGAAAGGCGAACTTGTTGCTTCCGGCCTCTATATGTATGTAATATTTGACAAAAATGGAAAGATGCTACTCAAAGACAAACTGGCCATTGTCAGATGATACCGTCAATCCGGAACAGCCATATTAATTACACAGGTATTCAGGAGGACGGTATTTATAATTAAAAGTAGTGTATCAATCGATCAGAATGAGAGTTCAAGAATCTTGTAATGCAGCGTACCCCGGGGAACTTTAATCGAAACATCATCGCCAACTTTTTTCCCGATAAGTGATTTACCGATAGGAGAGTTGATCGATACTTTTTCATCGGTGGTACCGGCATCCATATCAGAAACTACATGAAGTGTTTCAATTTCACCATCATCATCCTGAACCTTGACCTTGGTTCCCATAATCACCTTATCGGTAACCATGTTGGATGTATCGATGATTTGTGCTCTGGCAATTCTATCACGAAGGTATGCAAGCTGTCCCTCCAGGAATCCCAGACGTTCTCTTCCTGCATGATAATCAGCATTTTCCTTTAGATCTCCATGGCTGCGTGCTAAATCGATGCGTGCAACAACCAAAGGTTTCTCAGCCATCAGTTCTGCTAATTTGGCTTTAAGCTCCTCAAGATTTTCTTTAGTCAGAAGAATAGTATCGCTCATCATTATCCTTTTTAAAATATGTACAACCTTAAAATAGTTGCATAAAAAGCGAAATGCAACTCATAAAATCAGTAGAAGGCAGGATGTGTGGTCATAATCAGTTACAGGTAACCAGAATCGGGTTTTACAGGGCAGATTATGGCTAAAATCAGGATTAAATGTTCATACTTCAAATGAGATAACAACGAAGATTGAATCAGCATTTCTTTTCTCTATCACACTTAATCCCGGATTATCCAACAGATTTGCTGGATTCACAATTTTCTAATGGACATTCCGGGTTAAAATTTAAGTATATTATAACCCGCTTTTAATACCGGGAAAGGATACTTGAAATGGCTCGTTTAAAGACAATTGATTACGTAAACGGAAAAGTGCAGATCATTGATCAGACACTGCTACCGAATGAACTGAAATATCTTACTATTGAAACAGTAAACGATATGTACGATGCAATCAAGGTGCTTAAAGTTCGCGGGGCTCCTGCGATTGGTATTGCCGGGGCGTTTGGTACGTGTCTCGGGGTTGCTGATGTTGCTTCTGATACAACAATTGATCAGTTCAAAGCAACTTTTATCAGGAATGCAGATTATCTGAACAGTTCACGCCCAACAGCCGTAAATCTTCAATGGGCAATCAACAGAATGAAACAGAAATTGGATAGCCTGCTCCCGCTCAATAATATCGGGCTAATCAGGCAAAAACTTCTGGATGAAGCTGTTGATATTCTTGAGGAGGACCGCAGAACCGGGCGGGCTATCGGGGAGGCTGGATTTGAACTGCTGAAAAATAAAAAGACGATTTTAACCCACTGTAACGCGGGTGGACTTGCAACAGCAGAATATGGAACAGCGCTTGCCCCTGTGTATATCGGTGCTGAAAAGGGACATATTTTTCATGTGTATTCCGACGAGACCCGACCGCTGCTTCAGGGTGCCCGAATCACAACATTTGAACTGATGCATGCAAAGATTCCGGTAACGCTGATTTGTGATAATATGGCAGCATCGGTAATGGCAAAAGGGAAGATTGATGCTGTGATAGTCGGGGCGGATCGTATTACACGTAATGGTGATACCGCAAATAAAATTGGAACCTATGGTGTAGCGCTACTTGCAAAAGCGCACAATATTCCGTTTTATGTAGCAGCTCCTTTTTCGACGTTTGATCTCACCATGGAATGTGGTGAACAGATTCCGATCGAGGAACGTGATGCAGAGGAGATCACCTGCGGCTTCGGTAAGCAGACTGCACCAACAGGTGTCAATGTGTTTAATCCCGCCTTTGATGTAACGCCGAATAGTCTGATTACTGCGTTTATTACTGATAAAGGGGTGATTACACCGCCGTATACTTCCAGAATTGTGTCAACATTAGGGTGAAATGGTATGCGTGGAAGAGTAAGATTATTCAATGATATTATCGGAACCGGATACCTGGAACCGGATGATGGGTCACCGGTACTGAAATTTTCCTACAAGGATATTATCAAACCCGGGTATCAATTGCTCTATGAAGGACAGACGGTGAATTTCTCAATTCGTCAAACATCCCATGGTCCGCTCGCAGTGGAGATTTATCCCGATTGGACTGAATGACAGGAACACATTGTAATGAGACGTGCGTCACCGCGCGTCTCACAAATGTTCTTGACTCCGTGCAGTCAACACAATCAATACACCACCACATCGTTAGTTCTTAAAAGAACCTTCAGTAGTTCGAAAATCTCATGTTTCGACCCGCAGTAACTTAGCAGGTCATGTTTTCCCCGGCTCGGATGTGATGCATCACCTTTTGTAAACTGGAGCTCTATCTCACCATAAAGAAGTGTGCTTCCGTACCCATGGCTGTAACCCTGAATCGCGCCTTTTTTACCATCTCTGCCTCCTGCCGGGATATCAACACACTCATCCTGTGTTGCAGGAAGATCCTGTGATACTTTAACAACACAATACCAGATATCCGACTGGTCAAACGGAGCACAATACACGATTTTAACCGGATTTTCCCAATCGGTGCCATCAGGTTCAGTTGCACATTTGAATGGATCTTTTGAGTCGACAAGGAATCGGGCATAGTCAGCATGGGTTGCAAACCGGGATGTTGGCAGGGGGGAAAAGTAGGGCGTGACTTTTAATGGATCACATGAGGGAAAAAAGATCGTCCCCGGTCGTGCTGTACCACACGTTGCCACCATTGTAATTGACCATGCACTGTAATGGTTATTACATCCCGGAATCAAAAGCGAATCATCAATTGAAACACCGGCAAATGCAATGCCGCTGTTAAAAGGGTCTTTTTGAACCGGAGAGAATACCCGCCTTGATGTGCAGTTGTCAATTGTCTGGCGTGTGAGGTAATTATAAACAGAAAAACTCTTAACATACTCGAAGCCAGTTGCCTTTTTGTAAGTTCCCGGATCAACAGAATCCTGTACAAGAAATCCATCAAAAGTTTGCGGATTCGTAAAAAAATAATCCTGCTGTGGTGCAATCCACTGACGTTCGCCACCCAGGCACCAATCACGGTTTTTAATTTGATTGACAATATCAGGGTGAACAAAAAGTGTGTTCGGGAGATCTGTTGATGGAAACAGGCCGATAACACGTCCACCAAACTCGCTTATGAGAATAGATGTTTCCCCTGTACGTAAACGTTCCACACGGGTTGTCTGTGAATCTGTTAGTGTTGTGTAAAGATGTTCTTCATTCCAGAGTTTGTTGATCATTGTAAAATCCTGCGTTGTTTGTGCTTAATACGTAATATTCTGATATGTATCTCTCAATCGCCAGACCGGTGTACCTTTAGAAAAATGTGATAAAAGAACTGATACTGCCCGTGATAACGAGATGTAATTCTGTGGGTTGATTTTATGGACAATACTCTCTGCAGATTCGAATTGATATACGCCGTACACCGGGAAAAGCTCTGGGGAACTGATTTTTTTATGATCTCTGTATATCGTTCCGCAGGTATACCCGACTTGCTGTGCACATTGCCAGACTCTGCGGTTAACACCTCCAAAGGGAAATGAAATACTGGTAACAGGACATCCGGTAATATCCTCAAGAGTTTTTTTTGATGTTTCAAGTTCAGCTCTCAGATCGGTATCGTCGAGATATGGCAGGAATGCATGAGATGATGTGTGGCTGCCTATCTCGTGACCCTGTTCAGCAATCCGCCTGATTGCATTATTGTCAAGGTGCCGGTTGTGACTATAGATATCCCAGCTTGACTTTTTGCCGCTGAATCCGGTGACACAGAAAATAGTGGTTTTAAAATCAAATTTTTCAATAATCGGTAGTGCGTATTCTTCAACACACTGAAAGCCATCATCGAACGTAATCAGAACAGACTTCGTATCCGGGAGATGTTTGTCGTATGACGATACCGTTACGCCCTGGTAGTTTAAGCCTTTTAAAAGCGTCATTAGATGTTCAAAGTTTTTTGTTGAGTAACAGGATAAATTTGGAAGCAGGGTTCCTGGAATTACAGAATGAAAAAGAAGCCCCGGTACGGAAATCTGTCTGTTAACTTTACCAAAAAGCAGTGATGCAAGTACGCCCGCAGAGAAGGGTAGTGCTGCAATCAAAAAAAGGGTATTGACTATCATGTCTGAAAAATATATTTAAAAAAGTATATTACAAAGAGTATTAATATAACGAACGAGAAGAGAAACCGTACAATAGTAATAGACGATTAATGATAGTGTATCATTACAAACAATGTACGAACTGATATGATTCAAATCAAAGTAATTGGGGGAGTTGTATTTAACAAAAAAAAGGAGTAGTAGTGAATAAAAATAAAAGTGGTAATGAGCATTTCATTTGCCCGAATTGTGGCACAGAACTTGTCGAAAATGCAAAGGTATGTCCAAATTGTGGCTCTGATGAAAGTACCGGGTGGTCCGAAAATACTTATCTTGATGGACTTGGGATACCGTTTGAGGATGAATATGATGAAATTAAGGAATCAGAATTTAGCAGCAAACGAAGACGTCAAATCAGTTGGAGTGCTGCAGTTGGTATAATTCTTTTAATACTCTTTGTGGTAATGGTCCTGCGTTTTTAGCGTGATTTCACTATTTGAGTTTTTAAGTGGGAGAAAGGAATATGGATGAGAAATTCACAACATCGTATTTAGAAAAACAGTTTATAAGTAAGGGAATGGAAAAGAGGAATGTGATTATTCCTCTTTTTTACGCTTCATAGTCTCTTTAATTTTATTTTGCAGATAAATATGGTTTGTATCATTTGGATTGCCGGAATTTCGAGGCGAATCGATATCAAAAAACGGTTCATCACCCGTTGGTGCATGCAAAGGCATTTGGGGTGGCTGATGTACCTTGGTCTGTGCCGGTTGAACTTTAGTTTGAGTCGGTTTGATTGATTCAAAAAACTCCTGTGGCTGGTAGAAGCTTTTTTGAGATTGTGCAGGCTGCTGCGAATGCTGTTGTTGCATTGCCTGATCAAGCATGCTGCCAAGATCAAGGTCGAGATTGACCTGATCCTCGGTTTTGTCATATACAAGAAAAAGACCGGATTTGAGCTGGCGATCGAACTGGCGAACAAATACCTTCACTCTGTCGATGTTTGTTCTATCATCAAAAACAAGCGCAAGGAACGTGTTTTCATCAACAACTGCAATATAGATATGTTTATCTTTACCCTGATGATACATTGTGGAAAACTCATGTTCGCCCATAAGCTGTGCAATGGCGAGTGTTGATGCAGAATTTCCGGCCACAAGTGCAGCCATTGAAACTGTATCAACACTATCCAGTGAACCCTGATTGGTGAGTAACCTGCCATCTTTGTTTATCAGAACAGCAAGAAGCAGATCCGCCTTTGCAACGAGTTGAGAAAGAACAAGGTTTAACCGTTCTATATCCTCGGGAAAAAGTATCATGTCCTTCATCAGGGTGCTTCCCTGTTAAAAAACTTTGAAAGAAATCCCTTTTGTTGTTGTTGCTGTTGCTGCTGCTGTTGCTGCTGCTGTTCCTTAAACGTACTTGGATTAACCACAGGTTTTTTATTCGGTATACGTTTTTGTTTTTCAGGGTCTACTGAGGTAAAAAACATAGCGTCATCATCATCCTGCCTCTGAGGAGGAGGTTGAATCGGTGGTTGGAATGTAGGAACTTCCATATTGTAGACGTCATAGTCATTCTGTGCCGCATTTGCACCAAACTGAGGACCTTGTGGTCCCGGTTGTTGAAAATTCTGCACTGGTTTCTGTGCCTGTTGCGGCTGTTGTGGCATTTGAGGTGCCGGCTGCTGAGCACGTCCACGTTTCTGCTTTTCTTCAATCTCCCGTTGATACTTTTCAATCTCAAGATCAAGGTCTGTTTTGCCCCCACCTGTAAACTGATTTCGTTGAAAATCCTGTGGAGGAGGTCCAAATTGTTGTGCCGGCTGCTGCTCAAGAAACATCTCTGCTTCTTCAGGCTGCTGGTTGTTTCCAAGAGGTTCCATTGACACTGCATTGAAGGAATTATTCTGATAAAATTCGTTTGGTGCCTGTGGTGCCTGCTCAAAAGAAGCTTCCTCGAAGTGTTCTTCAAATTGATTCGGCTGAAAGGACGGAGTTTTCTGAACAGGTGCCTGCACCGGTGCTGCAAACTGATTCTGACTATAATGCGGCGGATTTCCAAATGGCTGCTGAGGTGCACGCTGTTGGAAAAAAGGCTGCTGAGAACCTGTTGCCTGTGGTGGCATACCAAACTGAGATGGTGCAGCTTTTGGCCCAGGAGTCATCTGCGGTGGAACCATCCGCTGCTGCATTGGTCTTGGAGGCTGCTGTTGAGGCGGCACTACAGGACGCTGCTGCTGAGGAGGAATAAACTGCTGACGAGGCTGCTGGTATTGTTGAAACTGCCCGGCAGGAGGCTGTTGCGATGGCATCTGGTACTGGTTGTAATTGCCCTGAAACTGATTAGGCTGAGCATATTGATTCTGCTGAGGATTATACGATGGTTGAGCTGGTAATCCTTCAGGAGCTCTTGGTGATGCCGAAGTACCGCGTGAATACTTTTTATTTAGATAATCAATAACAATTTTACCAATTAATTTCAAAGAGTCAAAAACACCCTTACCCTTATTGGCAACGGCTTCACTCCATGGAAGGTTATACTTGTTAACAAGCTGTTGAAGCTCTTCAATGGACATTGCATTCGGAAGATCACGCTTGTTATACTGGATAATAATTGGAATATTTTCTCTCTTATATCCATACTCTGCAAGGTTTTCCTCAAGGTTCTGAAAACTTTCAAGGTTTTCCTGAACTTTATCCGGACCTGAATCAGCAACAAATACAACACCATCAACACCACGAAGAACGAGCTTTCTGGTTGCATTGTAATAAACCTGACCAGGAACAGTATAGAGCTGAAACTTTGTTGAAAATCCTTTAATCTTACCTAAATCCAAAGGAAGAAAATCAAAGAACAGAGTACGGTCTGTTTCCGTTGCAAGTGATACCATATCACTTTTATATTCAGGAGGAACCTTACGATGGATTACCTGAAGGTTGGTAGTTTTGCCGCTTAGACCCGGCCCGTAGTAGACAATCTTTACACTGATTTCTCTCGCAGCATAATTAATTGATGCCATGAACTCATCCTTCTGTTTAGATCAATGGCCTATACCATTCAGTATTATCCAGTCAATACCGGACGTAATATGTTTGTAATATAGTTATATTCGTATATATATGCAAGAAGCCATTTATAGTATTTAATATACGTTTGAGTTTAATTCTTTTACATAATAATTTATTTTTTTTCTGAAACTTTTTTCAAAAATTCCTTCTCAAGCTGTAAGTACCGCATATCTTTGCTGGAGATTAACCGTAAAGTATGCAGGTTTTGTTCTGTTACTGCATCTTTAAAGTACTGTGATTTATAAAAAAGTTCTGCATACAATTTGTCTTCTTTTGCAATTTTAATCGGTACAATGGTATTGCTCAAAAAACAGGAGATCGTTTTTTGCTGAAAAATTATCCCTTTATAGAAAATTTCTGAAAAAAGAAGCATAACCAGAATTACTGTCACAGTTATGAGCGAGGAGACAATAATCGCATATAAAGGGTGTTCCCTGCTGAAACCTGTCTGTGATGCAGCTTCACTCGCAATGTTTTTTTGAAGCATTGATAGAGCAGAAATTTTGTGTGACTGAAGAAGCGTTGCCAGTGCTTCATAAACCTTGTATTGCGTCAGGCATGTTGCCTGAAAGAGCTGTCTGACATTCAGCTTACCATCTATTTTTGTAAAAAGATAATAGGCTGGAAGCTTGATAGGGTCAGGGTTGAGTTCATCGGTTATATCTGATGGCTTTTCATCCGGTTTGAAAATCATATCCTCAGATATGACTGTAATCATCCTGTTCCATTCATCAACCCTGCGCATTGCTTCCATCACAACGTTTTCAATTGGAAAACTGATATCGCACACTGTAAAAGAATCAACGGTGCGCAGTGAATTGAATTGGTAGGTTCCGTGCTTCCATTGAAAAAGGCTGCAGATAATATCTTCCAGTACAGATTCCCCAAAGGCGGTCATTTCACTCTTTGTCAACAATCCTTTGGTGATAATATCCTTTGTCAAGCCGTCGATGTCATCCTCAAATGAACTGATATGACCTTTAACTATTTCAGGTGGCTGAAGCTTTACTTCGGTAAGATACATCGATAATTTTGTTACGAATTTCTCATTTTCGGTTTCAGCACCTACAATTAATCCGTTTTTAAATATAACAACACCGTCCGAACGCCCATCATTTAAAATGAGTTTTCCGGTAATCTTCTGCTGTGTTAGCAGTTGAAATACGTCTGCAAGAATGAACTCTTTGAGCGTCCCGCTTAATACCACGGTGTATCTCCTTAAAATCTACATCTGATTTTTGGAACTGGATTTCAGAAATCGTTGAACATCCCCTGCACGTCGAAATAAAACGACAATATTATATATCAATAATAATACCAGAATGAGATAAAAATCTACACCAATCGAATTGTCATCAGAACGTCTCATTAAGAACAGGTATCCTGAGTAAACAAGACTGGTGATTGAAAGCATAAGTAGTGATGATATTGATGACTTTTTTGGATTTAAAAACCGTGACGAACCAGGAACCAGTATATCAACCAGCATTTCACGGAAAAAACGGATTTTTGTATACCTGCCTGTAATACTCAGCCTGATTTTTTCAAGTTTTTTATCTGTTGTGATATATGCAATCTTTCTGTCGCATGAGCAGCAAAGAATGCCATGGGCGCATTTCTTACAACTGATCCTCCCGCAATATTTACATTCAAAAAGTTTCTTTATACGGGATGGTGCTTTAAATACAGAAACCAGAAGCAACGCAACAAAAATCAGTATAAATACTATAAATGATGTCAGTGCGTTAAAACCAATAAATGATGTCCCCCAGCGCTCATTTGCTATCTGCCAGCTTCCATTGTTTCGGGGAAAAACGTGTTGCCAGAAATATGAAGGTGTATAATCCGGGATCATCAGTCTGCGAATTGATGGCCAATTGTCAGAGAACAGCATATCATTCTGTTGTATGAATGTATTTACTGTGCGATTATCTTCTTTTGCGGCCTTATCTATATTTTCTGTACCTGGAAGCGTTTGTTTCTGCATCAGGTAACACTGGCCGAGATTAAAGAGTGTACTTACATCTCTGCCTGGCATCGGGATTGCATTCTGGAAATATTCATTTGCTTTCCCATAATTACCCCTTTGGAACGCAATGTTTCCTGCCATTACCGTAATCAACGGATCGTTATTCTTTAATGCAAGCGCTTTGTTGATCATCTGCTGTGCAAATGCAATATCACCCTTTTTGTAACTTGCAATAGCAATGGCAGAAATAAAATAAGGATTATCTTTATTGCTGGAATATTTCAAAATCAGTTTATTTAAAAAATCATCTGTTACACCATCAGAAATGCTTTTTTTCAGCATTACAATTGAACCGTCAGGATCTTTGATGCTGTCACTCATTACTCTGATTCTTGTATCCAGCGGTGATAGAATCAGAATGAGAATTGCGACAACAAGAACAGATTTGTCTTTTTTGTCAACATGCGGCCAGACCAGTATCGATATCAACCAGAAAAACACGTTCACACCAAAAAATAGTGTTGAGATAACGATCAGTGATGAGAAATATGTCCGCAACGTTGCGGAAACAGAGTGCGGATACAGATCTGAGACGTGGTGCACAGCGAATGGCAGATACTTGACTGCTACCAGTGCAAAAAGAATGAATAACAGTACTGTGAAAAAAGTATGAATCCAGAAGTAATTATCTGAAAAGAGGTTCGCCTGGCTGCTCCAAGATCTGCTGATTGTTGAAAAATAGTTGAATAATGCGCTTTTCATTCCGTCAATGTCCCCTGGACATGATTGGACAAACCTGCGCTTAAACGACCAGGTCTGGTCGGGATCAAATTTTTCAATCCAGTTGTATAAACGGTTTGTCACCTGAATGTTTTTCTGATCTGCATAGTGTTTTGCAAGATGCTTAAGTTGAAGACTGACAACAGAGGATGCATCTGCACCGGAGCTTATCAATTGTTTGTAAAGAGATATCAGTGCCGAGTCGGCAAAACTGGCAAATTCATAACGGGTGAACTCAACAAAAAGAAGCCACGTTGTACCCGGATCGTTTTGAGCTCTGTTAATTGCAAGGCCGAAAAGTGAATCTGAAGCCGATGGGTTATTATCAGACAGAAGTAATCCTTTAACCAGGAAAATCCACGCATTGGGTCCGATTGCAAAATCAAGACGTGAGAGAATCTGCTCTTTTTTAGTATTGTCAATTGGGATAATTTGGGTTACATTCTCGATAGACTGCTGCGCAAACGTCTCATTCCGTACCTTGAGTGCAGAATCGATTGCATTAAAGAAATAGTTGTCCTGAGTGGTACCAAAGGAAAAAGAGAACAGCACTAACAGTATTAATATATAGGAAGGTGTTTTGTTAGTCACAACTCAAATCTCTTGGTAAAAGTTTCAATAAACAAAATCTTATAATGATTTACCGTTCAAATCAATCGAATTTCGATTATTCAGGAAAAAACCACGATGCAGATGCAAGTAAGACAACAAATTACGAATTAATGTCTCATCAATGCATAGAAATTGAATCCTCTTACTGCAAATTACAGGAATAAATATCAAGGTAAAAACTTATTCAACCTGCTATTTAACAATAGATTATGACAATAGCGAAAAGCAACAGCAGAAGTAAAAAAATGAATGAAGGATAACAATAAAGCAGGGTGGTGTGCACCCCGCACTAATTATTTTTCGAGCTTGTTTACAATCTGTGCAAGCTTTGATTTCTTATTGGCAGCATTGTTCCTGTGGATTAAACCGGTTTTAACACTCTTGTCGAGCACGGAAACAGCCTCACTCAGTGCTTTTGTTGCAGATTCTTTATCTTTTGCGCTTGCAACATCTTTCATAGCTGTTTTAATCCTGGAACGGCCCTTACGGTTTACGAGATTTGCCGCTTTACTTGTACGAGCACGTTTTTCTACCGACTTATGCCGTTGCATGTAATAGATCTCCTTAATACTTGGTTAATACACTGGTTAAACCAGATGTGAATTCGATATATAAAGTTCTACAATATATATCAGATTTCTAATTAACGCAACAGTATTTGTTAAAAAAAACTACAATTCAGCGCATTATTTACCCTCTGAATTACTCTGTTCCGTTAATTAATAGTCCAGAAATTCGCTTTCTTCAACGGTCTTGTTTTCCTGGACAATCTCATATATTCTTTGAAGAACATCATTAACACCATTACCGGTAACTGCCGACATTGTTAACCAGCCATCAGGCACTATAACCGGCGTTTCTTCTGTAATCAAATCTTTTTTGGTAAGAATGAATATTTTTGGTTTATTTGCGAGGTTTTCACTGTATTGTGTTAATTCATTAAGAAGTATCTCTGCGTCGTTGAGAGGATTTTCTGATGATGCCTCAACCATAATCGCAAGTGCTTTTGTTCTTTCTATATGACGCAGGAAACGAATGCCAAGACCTTTACCCTGGTGACAGTTTTCAATCAGGCCGGGAATGTCGGCGACAACAAACGAATCATACCCCTGTTTCATTCTGACAATACCCAGATGTGGTTCCTTTGTTGTAAATGGGTAATCAGCAATTTTCGGGCGTGCTGCTGAAATCCGTGATAAAAACGTAGATTTCCCTGCATTTGGGCGTCCTACGAGACCTACATCGGCAAGCACTTTCAGTACAAGGCGTAACTTTTTTTCCTCACCGGGTTTTCCAGGTTCACACTGTTCGGGATTTGGATTTTTACGGGTCACAAGAGCCGCATTTCCACGTCCGCCACGACCACCCTTTGCCACGAGAATCTTCGCACCGTCATCAAGGCAGTCTACTATGATCTCCTTTGTAAGATCATCCTGAATGACTGTTCCAAGCGGGATGGTAATAAGGATATCTTCTCCGCTTTTCCCGGTCATATTTTTACCTTTTCCATGCGTGCCGCGCTCAGCTTTATAGTTCTGACGATATGCGATATCCTGAAGCGTATGTATATTGGATGATCCAACAAGGTAGATATGTCCACCTCTTCCACCATCCCCGCCATCAGGCCCGCCTTTTGGTATGTACTTAAGACGCTCATACGAGTGACACCCGTTGCCGCCATCACCCGCTTTGACCTGAATTGTTGTTTCATCTATAAACATTTGCGCATTTCTTTCATCTTATTGTATGCATTGCACGTGGTAGGCCGAAACCATCCCAAATATCCCACTTGGCTTACTGCGATGTCTTGGTAGAACTATCCGATTTGCCTGTTGACGAACTGTCAGAGCGGGCACTCTGCTTGTATTTTTCAGACCGGTAATCTGTAATGTAAAACCCACTGCCTTTGAACAGAAATCCCGCACCAGGTGAAAACAACCGTCTCACAGTGCCATCACAGTTTTCTTTAGGGCAATCTTTTAGCGGTTCTGCACTGATACTCTGATATTCCTCAAAAATATGACCACACTTTTCACATTCATATTCATACGTAGGCATTATCAAAAACTCCTTGTTGCAAATCTTATGGCCCACAGACTCAAATATTTAATTGGTGAAGCCCCGTCTTTGCTGGGTGCAAAATACAATTATTACTATTAAAAGGCAATAGAATAATCACAGTAAAAGTATCATCAGCGGATAGAGTATCTTTGCGCTCAGAGGTATGACAACATCAGGTTATTACAATTGAAATACTACGGCTTACTGATTGCCTTTCCATATAAATCATAGTCTCCACAACCAACGATCTGTACCGGAACAATTGTTCCGATATCTGCATCGCCTTCGGTGATAAGTACTTTTCCATCAACTTCAGGGGCATCGTGACGTGAGCGGGCTTCATAATTAAAATCCGGATCCTCAGCTACTCTGTCAATAATGACATCAATAGTTTTGCCTATCTTCGCTTCCATCAGTTCACGGCTGATATCACGCTGAATAAGCATTAATTCCTCACACCTGCGTGTCGCCGTGGATGCCATTGGGCGTGGCCGCATCCCGAATGCTTTTGTTCCCTCTTCGGCAGAGTAGGGGAATACACCAAGCTTGTCAAAACGGGCATGTTCAACAAATCGCTGAAGCGCCCTGAAATCTTTTTCCGTCTCGCCGGGAAACCCTAAAATAAAAGCGCTGCGAATGGCTGCATCCGGTACGATTGATCGTATGTTGTCAAGAAGTGCATAGATATCTTTTCCCGTTGTCGGCCGGTTCATGGCTTTCAGCACCGGATCCGAGATATGCTGCAGCGGTATGTCGAAATAGGGGCAAAGCCGCGATTCATTCGCAAAAAGGGAAAGTAGCGAATTGTCAACATACTTCGGATGCAGATACATCACCCTGATCCATGGAAATGGTGTTTTGGCGAGAAGTTTCTCAAGTAATTCCTGTAGTGTCGAGTTGATATCCCGGCCATAAAATGATGAATCCTGAGCAACGAGTATAAGCTCTTTTGTTCCATTTTCGTAAAGCCACTGCGCTTCTTCTATAATGTCAGTATCCGGCCGGCTGACAAATTTCCCGCGTATTGATGGTATAATGCAGAACGTACATCCGTGAGAACAACCCTCTGCGATTTTGAGATACTGTGATGCAATCGGATCCTCAAGCTTACGCTCAAACGGGTTCTTTACTTTTGTAGAAAATTTCTCCTTGAAAATATACTCCCAGTCATTCACACCGACCCACAGGTCAACTTCAGGGAATTTCTCAGCAACCTCTTTTCTGTATCGTTCTGAAAAACAACCGCTCACAATAAGCGTTGTACATTTCCCCCCGTTTTTATAGGATGCACAATCAAGAATCGATTCAATAGCTTCCTCCTGCGCTTCCCTGATGAACGAGCATGTGTTGACAACGATAATTTCGGCATCAGAAAAATCCTCCGTAACATCGTACCCTGCCGTTTTTAAAGAGTAAATGATCCTGTCACCATCAACAAGATTTTTGCTGCATCCAAGATTTTGTAAAGCTGCTTTTGGCATATTCCCCTAAATAATACGGGCTTTGCAAGTATTCTGCAAAGCCCGCGAAAAATGTTTTAAATCAAACTGTTAAAATTGTTACCAGCCACTTGTTCCCCAACCACTGTCAGTTTCTTCATTTGCAGGGGTTGTTGCAGGAGCTGGTGTTGTGGCTGTTCCAGATGACGGTGTTTGTGCAGGGGTTGCTGCTGTCGTACTGCCAGGCGCTGATGATCCTGTGCTGCCGGATGTTGTTCCCCAATCAGAACTGCCTGGTGCCGAAGTTGATGTTGAACTGGAAGATGGCGCTACATAGGAATCGTTCTGATAGCTGTTGCCGCTATTGCCAAATGCACCGGCATCAAGACCGACATTATCATTTGACTTGTTGTCGATCCAGTAATCATAACCGGATGGCTTCAGGTTGTTTTCAGCAAATTCCCGTGCAGCAGCAACGGTTGAAAAACCGCCGATTCGAAGGCGATAATAGGTTCCATTAAGATCCGGAGTAGGATTTTGAACCTCAGCAATATACGCCGGATAACCAGCTTCTTCAAGTATGTTCTTGTTACGTTGTGCAAGAGACGGTGATTTTATGGTGGAAACCTGTACAACATATCTGCCATTTACTGAAAAACCGGCAC
Source organism: uncultured Fibrobacter sp. (assembly GCA_964390065.1). Taxonomy (GTDB): domain Bacteria; phylum Fibrobacterota; class Chitinivibrionia; order Chitinivibrionales; family Chitinispirillaceae; genus JAAZBG01. The sequence goes on from CAYMGX010000017.1 coordinate 35,735, forward strand.
CGGACGCTGAACGTGTTGATCGCTTGCCGGTACTTGCACCCGATGGTGTGAACGTTTCTGCTGCGTTAAGGTTTTCTTTTTGTGAACCACTCTTGTCGTCTTTGTAAAACTCGTTGAAGATATCGTCAGATTCATTTGATTTTGTCTGTGATGACTGATTAGATGTCACAGGTGGTGTCTGGGTAATTTTAGTTGCACCGGTATCCTTTTTCTTGTTACAACCCGTAACAACAAGTGCTGATACTGCTATCCCGACTATCAGGAGTTTTCCCCGAAGCATGTTTCCTCCTTGTGAATAGTATCCCGTTTAAAATGTGACGGGACTTTTATCGCTCTGAGTTTTGTAGGTTTTGTTGCCTTAATCAGACAAAACAATCACTCTTCCGGTTTTTGACCAAACAGTCAAAAAAGATACAATAACTACATGAATATAAAATCTACCACCCGGTTAAACAAATTTCAAATAAAATTATTTATCGTAAATTCGACGATAAACGGCAAAAAAAAGCTCAGATAACACCTTTGGTTGAGGGAATCTGCTCTTTTGCACGGGCATTGATCTCACATGCCTGGCATAGAGCTTTTCCGAATGCCTTGAAAATTGCTTCGATAGAGTGATGGCTGTTACGGCCTCGTATAAGATCAACATGCATGGTAACTCTTGCATTGTCAACAAATGCTTTCAGAAAATCTTCAACAAGATCACAGTCAAAGTCGTTAATTTTCCGGTCTGTTAATGTAACATTGTAAACAAGGTTGGGTCTTCCTGCTATGTCAAGCGAAACACGGGCAAGAGATTCATCCATGGGAAGGTACATTGTTCCGTATCTGTTGATTCCCTTATTGTCACCAAGTGCCTGTGCAAATGCAGTACCGAGACTAATACCCATGTCTTCTGCGCTGTGATGAAAATCAATGTGTGTGTCACCATTACATCTCAATGTCAGATCAAACAAACCATGCCGTGCAAACAAATTAAGCATATGATCCATGAAACCATTACCGGATATGATGTCTGCTTTACCGCTGCCATCAATATTTAATGCTATGTCAATATCAGTTTCTTTTGTTTTCCGCTGTACTTTTCCACAACGTATCATGACAACTCCTGTTTATAAAATAAGGATCTGTTAGTCAATACTACTATCAACTTTTATTCGGACTCATAATGTTTACGAATACTTTCTGACAGATCAACAACTTTTTTCTCTGCTTCATTCAGCTCAATGAGAATGTAAAAAAGCAGCCCTATTGATGCAACCAGCATTAGTATCAGAAAAACAGTCCACATGTTGCTTTACACCTTCCTGATAACAATAGCTATCAGAATACTTATGATTTTGCGGCAATTAATTATGTTGCCGAAATTACATACAAAATACAACAAAGTATGATCAATAGCAAAAATCAGACTGTTATGCAATTAATCACTTGATACAAACATTAAATAATGTATTGAAATTTACCTTTAACTGTGCCTGCAGTTCATCAGGGGATTTCCTGAGAAGTAATGCAGCTTCATTACCGATATATTGCATGTAAAGAGGTGTGTTTGTTTTTCCGCGAAAAGGCACCGGGGCGAGGTAGGGGGTATCGGTTTCAAGCATCACCCGATCAAGCGGCAGCTTTGGCAGTAACTGCCGGATAGCTGCCTTTTTAAAGGTCAGTATTCCGGAAAAGGAGATGTAATATCCATAATCAAGGATTACTGAGGCTGCATAAAAATCGCCGGTAAAGCAGTGAAAAACTGCTTTCTGGCAGCCATTTTTTCTACATATCTCAGCAGTGCTTTTTTCAAATCCACGTGAATGGATAATCACCGGTTTATCCATTCTCTTTGCAATGTCAAGTTGTTGCTCAAAAACCGGAAGCTGCTTTTCAAAAGATGGGTAACGGGTGTTTGTTGTATCGAGCCCGATCTCACCAAGCCCTGTTATTTTATGTTCATGAAGATTTTGTTCAAGAATAGTATCCCATCCGCCTGGAAGCTCTTCGCAATCAAACGGACTGATTCCAACTGCTCCATATAAAACAGGATGCTTTACACAATGAGCAATAACGCTTTTTGATGTTTTAAGGTCGGTCGCGGTAGAGACAATAGCACCGACAGAGGCACTGTCGGTGCTATCACATAGATTCTGAATATCATTATCGGAAAAATCGTAAAGATGTGCGTGCGTATCAATCCACATGTTGTATTCTATAATCGTCCGCTAAAAACAGAATCCCACTTACTCTTGCTCCAGGCAATAGGAGTACCCGTGTTGTCTATCTTGAAGTAAACAACGCCGTTCCCTCTGATACGTAATGTTTTTCCGTTCAATGTGTACTTTACAACAGGATTGTTGGCCATGTGAACATTAAAACTGTCATTCGCAACAAACTCACGTGGCGATGTGCTGATAATTGTTGATTTCCATGATTTCCCATCCGAGAATACCTGAGCCCACACAGAGTCGCTTGTGATCTCAATTTTCAGGCGCATCGGTTTCTTTATCAGTGATGCCTCGTCTGTCTGCGCTGACGCTTTAAGCGTATCTGTTTTCGGGGGTGCGGAATTCAAAGTATCATGAAATACATAATTAGGAAGAATACTATCATCGAAAATTGAATCAAGTGATGACCCGAGCTGCTTTTGAGTTACTGATGCCGAGTCTGATCCCTTTTCAGGAATAGTCGTGGTGATCCAGCCTTTTTTATTTGCCAAAAAGCTGAATATTGCAAGAGCGATAATAAGCACAATGGTTATAGCCAGTGTCGGATTGCTCTTCTTTGGCTTTTCCTTTACAGAAATAGTGATCTTGTTGGTTGTATCGGTCTTGAGCTGCTCTTCACCCTTCCCGCGTTCTGCATAGAATTTTTTTAGAATTTCCTCTGAATCAAGTGAGAGGTATTTAGCAAGCGACTTAAAATACACTCTGATGTAAGGATCTGCAGGAAGTGCATCATACTCACTGGCCTCCAGCGATTTGATATACTTCACATTCAGTTTAAGATCTTTTGCAATTGTCTCAACTGTAATCCTGCGGCTGATTCTTTCTTTGCGTATAATATCACCTACACGTTCTTTGGGCTGCTCAGCCTGAACGCTGTTTTCCGTTTCATTCTTTTCAGACATTTGCGGATTCCTTTCGAACGACGAATGTTTTCAGCAAATTGATAGTACCGCTTACCGGTAAACCGACAACATTATAATAACATCCTGCTATCTTATCGATAAAAATCATTGCCCTGCCCTGAATAGCATACGAACCGGCTTTGTCAACGTATTCATCATTTGAAAGGTAATGATCTATTTCACGTTCCTGAATATCACGAAAATATACATCGGTACTTTCGACTATTGTTTTCGCAAAATTTAGCGATTCGCACCGCAGTGCAACTCCTGTCATTACCGTATGCACTGTACCAGACAAAAAACGCAACATCTCCCGTGCATCATCAATTCCGGTTGGTTTACCTAAAACTTTTTTACCGCGAACTACAATGGTATCCGCTCCGATTACAAGTGCATCCGGACTGCTTTTGGCCACTTCAGATGCTTTCAACAATGCAAGCCTCTGTATAGAACCATCAAGATCATCGATGGTAATGTACTCATCTTCATTGATAAAATGCGGTTTTTCAACCGTGATCGTCAAACCCATCTGCTCAAGGATCATTTTCCTGCGAGGTGATCCCGATGCCAGTATTACCCTGCGATTTTGTATCTGCCAATCAATCATAAACTATAATATATCACACAATTACAAAGACTATAAAATAGTAAATTACCTTTTTACCGCTTAAAGAATCAATAGATTTTAGAAAAAAGATTAAACATGCTGCAAACAGGCAGTCGCAAAATTTGTTAAAAATCAAAAAGTTATAAGTCTACCTGATAATGTGATAGATCAGAACAATAACCGGTGTACAATATGAATATACCATTCAGGCACCAAAGTATAACATAGTCTACCAGATTTTTAACAATAATTCCACTAAATGGGACCATGAATAGCGGCAAATGGTTTTTAAAAGAATCGCTAAGATTACGGGAAAAGGTATATTCAAAGGTTTAATACCTGACCTGCAGATGGTTAAAGGTGTACACTGACCTCAGAATGCTATGCATACTGGAATTATCCTTTATAATGGAGCGATATGACAATAATATCAACGCTTGAACTTGCAAAAAACACCGCTCGTGATGCCGGCGGATTAATCCTCTCAATGGTCGGAAAAAGCCGGATCTATCAAAAGGGTGCATCAAACAATCTTGTTACCGAAGCAGATACTGCATCCGAAAGACTGATTGCATCAACGATTAAAAAGCATTTTCCAGACACTGAAATTCTTGGTGAAGAAGAGCATAAAGCTGATCTCAATGCACCATCACTCTGGATCGTTGACCCCATTGATGGTACCAATAATTTCGCACACGGAATTCCTCAATTTTCAGTTTCAATTGCCTATGCTGAATATGGCGTTGTGCAGTGCGGTGCAGTTTATGATCCATCAATGGATGAGCTATTTTATGCACAGCGGGGGGGTGGTGCATTTTTAAATGATCAGCCGGTAAAGGTTTCTGATGTTGCTACGTTTGATAACTCAATAATCGGTACAGGCTTTTACTATGATCGCGGTGCTCTGCTTGATAATACAATCAAAGCGATTCATATTTTGTTTGGACATAATATCCAGTGCGTTCGCAGAATGGGTAGCGCTGCACTTGATTTGTGCTATGTTGCATCAGGACGCTTTGATGCCTACTATGAATATATGCTCTCACCCTGGGATTTCGCTGCCGCGACACTGATCCTCGAAGAAGCCGGCGGGGTCTGGAGTGACCGGGAAGGTCAAAAGAACGGGCTTCATTCCAAAGGAATGATCAGTTCAAATCATAACCTTGCTGATGCATTTTGCAATGTGGTGAAGTATTCGACTATTAATGCAATAAAAATTGGATTGTAGATTGGATATGGTACAAGGGTGACATGCTACGTTTTTGCAATAAACTTGATCTAACTTGTTATACTTTTGTGGAGGAATCAATGAAAAAAATATTTTTATCATCATCATTTGCTGATGTTGCATCACTTTTCCCGGATTTCGCAAAAGAGGATTTGAAGGGGAAAAAGATCACGTTTATTCCAACAGCCAGTTTGACAGAAAAAGTCGTTTTTTATGTAAATGCCGGCAGGAAAGCACTGGAACAACTGGGGTTGATAGTTGATGAACTTGAAATAACCAATGCATCGAAAAATGAAATATTGAAGAAAATAGAGAATTGTGATTACATCTATGTCACTGGCGGCAATACATTCTTTTTGCTTCAGGAATTAAAAAAAACAGGTACTGACAACGCGATTATAGAGCATATCAAAGCAGGAAAAATATACATTGGTGAATCTGCAGGTTCAATGATTCTTTCTCCGGATATCGAGTATGCAAAAGAATTGGATGATTGCGACAAAGCTCCAGAACTAAAGAATTATTCAGCATTGTCTATTGTTACATTCTATCCACTCCCACACCATACGAATTTTCCATTTAAAAGGGCGGTAGAAAAAATTATCGCCAAATATGATACAAAATTAAAATTACTCCCTATTAGTAATTCTCAGGTTATTATGGTAAATGGTACTAAAACTCAGGTAGAGAGTGTGTAATAAGTGAAAATGAAATAGCTCTTAGGAAAGATTGCTGCGGGGGAGCAATCGGTCAGTTTGAGCGAATATTCTGTTGTATCAAAAGGTTACCTGGATATCACCCAGGGGATGCGTAACGGTGATGAGCTCACCTGTTCGCGCCATGGATAGGAAGCTTAGGTTATTCGTGAAGCAGTAAAGCCTCGTAGTGAATCAAACACGGCAAAATATTCCTCGATCACCGGCAGTATCCGCATCACTCTTTACCCTTAAGGTGTTATCCGACAATCAAAATCAGTAATCTGCAACTACCTGAATCACTCTAAAAATACACTATCATTAAAATACATAAAACCATGATTAATAATCTAATACAGTTTTAATCTAATGTGTAGTCTTAGTCCTGTTAAGCAGGTATTCTATCCGTGGCTGCATGTTTTGGCACATTATATGCATTACGATCCCATCTGGACACTACTCATTTGCGGGGGGTTACATGATTCAGGGAATTTATACTGCAGCAATGGGAATGACTCCTTTGATGCAGAAGCAGGAGCAGATCGCGAACAATCTTGCCAATATTAATACAACCGGCTTTAAACAAAGCGGGCTGTTCACTAAGACCTATCAGAAATATCTCGCAAACGATCAGCGTCAGCCATTTGCTGATATTCAGATGAAACCCGATGAAGTGTATATCGATTATTCTGAAGGGCCGATGAAACCGACCAGCAACCAGCTGGATTTTGCGATCCACGGAAGCGGCTTTTTCGCAATAATGACCGCTGAAGGCGAACAGTACACCCGTAATGGAAATTTTGCTGTCAACCCGGATGGGCTACTGGTAACATCAGATGGCTCCAGAGTGATGTCCAACGACGGGTATCTGCGGCTTGATCCCCATAAACAGGTGACTGTGACCGATAAGGGTGCAATTACACAGGATGGCGAACTGCGGGGATATTTAAAAATTGTTGATTTTGAAAAACCATACAACATGATTCGCAGCGGTGAAAGCAGAATGCGTCCGCTTGATCCAGAAACAAAGCCGCGTGCATCATCAGGCTACGCTGTTAATCAGGGATATCTTGAAGGATCGAACGTGAGTATCGTAAAAAACATGGTCGGAATGATTTCTGCATACCGGACATTCGAATCGGACCAGAAAGCCCTGCACGCCCAGGACGAAACATTGGAAAAGGCAGTTAATCAGGTAGGAAGGTTACAGTAGGGAAGTAGCAAGTAGCAAAAAATTGTAGGGGCGAATCATTATTCGCCCAAAAACAGCGACCAAACAGCGAATAGCAAAAAACGAACATCAAACAGAAAACAAAAAAACGAAAAGGCGAATCATCATTCGCCCGAAAAATGGTGAAAAAACGAATATCAATTAGCCAATAGCCAATAGCAAAAACCGAAAATACAAAGGAATACCCTATGATCAGATGCATGATGACCGCTGCAACGGGGATGGAAGCACAGCAACTGTACATGGACAACATCTCCAATAACCTTGCAAATGTTAATACCGTGGGATTCAAACGGTCAAAAATTGAATTTCAGGATTTAATGTACCAAACAATGAAAGAACCGGGCGTCAGGAACTTTGAGGGTTCAATGGCACCTGCCGGGATTGAGACCGGTTTGGGTGTTAAGGTCGCTGCTACAACTAAAGTTTTTGAACAGGGATCACTCAATGGTTCTAATAACGAGATGGATTGGGCTATACAGGGTGAAGGACTGTTCCAGGTAACACTGCCGGATGGCGGGACAGCGTATACCCGTGATGGATCATTTAAGCTCAGTGCTGATGGAACCATTGTGACATCAACAGGTTTTCCGTTATACCCATCCGTTGCGGTACCATCAGGAGCAACTAATCTGCAGGTGGGTGCTGATGGCAAAATTGGAGTAATTCTTCCCGGAGAGTCATCAACAACTGAAATCGGACAGATTGAGCTTGTGCGGTTTATAAATCAGAGTGGTTTGCGGTCTCTTGGCGGCAATCTTTTTGCGCAAAGTGATGCAAGCGGCGAACCGGTCGTAAATATGCCCGGGGAAGAAGGGACCGGAACGATTATGCAGCGATTCACTGAAGGGTCAAATGTTCAGATTGTTGATGAGATGGTGAACATGATCAGTGCCCAGCGTGCGTTTGAAGTAATCTCGAAATCGATTCAGGCCGGTGAGGATATGATACAAATTGCAAATAATCTAAAACGTTGATTAATTATGGTGATATCAAAAATGTTGAATGTTGTTTATAATTACAGTATCTATCTTTTTATTACCTGCATGATCAGCCTGTCGGGAGCTGCACAGGTATCACTTGTATTCAGGGATTCTGTAATGGTAAACGACACACTGATTACTCTTGGTGATATAGCCGAGATTCGCAGTGAGGATGGTTCATTGTGCGACGTACTTCGGAATTTTGTTGTCGCTGATGCCGCACCGGCGGGACATTCACGCTTTATCTGCCGTGAAGATCTGATGACCTACAAAGTGCAATCACAGTTTAAGTCGGTTCAATTGGTTGCCAGAGGAGCGGTCCGGACCTGTATTGCAACTAATTACAAAGAGTTAATCGTTGGGGATGTTTTTGATTCAATTACGCAATATATAAATTCGGCCATTTCATGGCCAGCTGGATCGTGGAATTTGTCTGTTCTTAATACAACCGATAAAATAAAAATTTTAAATATGCCATATCGTCTTGAATTCATTGGAATTAATACAACTCGTCCAAAAGGGCAGTTCTCTTTTCAAATGACGATTATTCAGGGGGGAAAAGTAATAAGAGCACCACTCAGATGTACAATGAAAATATCATTACCGGTCATTTTGGCTACTTCTCCGATCATGCGAGGAGAACTTATTACTCCTGAAAAATGTATTTTTAAAACTATTGATATAACTCATTACAGTATAATTCCTTGTGACAGTTTATCGCAAGTGGTGGGGAAGCGGGCGCTGCGTCAGATTCAGGAAGGAAACGTACTGACAACTAAATGGTTGCAGGAGATTCCGGTTGTTGAAAAAGGTGATGCGATCAGGATAATTTCAAATATCAATAAAGTAAAAGTCGCTGTTGATGCCGTTGCGAGAGAATCGGGTGCAATCGGCGAAAAAATATGGGCCGAAAACGCAGCCAGTCACAAAATGGTACGCGTGGTAATAAAATCCAAAGGCCACGCCGAACTGTAGGGGCGAATTATCATTTGCCCGTTTGCATTAAAAAAAGCCAAGGGGGGCGAATCATCATTCGCCCGAATTGTCCGTAAAAATGACCAGAAAAAGGAGAACACATATGAATAAAAACATTATTAGTTGGATAATTTTGTCAGTAATAACAATTATTTACACCGCAAGTGCTGCACCCGTTGGGAATCTTTATTCAGATCACCGTGCAGTTCGCAATGATGATATTTTAACGGTTCTTATTGTAGAATCCGCAAAAGCAGGAAGTGAGAGCACTACAAAAACAAGCAAGCAAAACAGCATTAGTGCATCAGCGGATGGTGGATCAGGGGCACTTAAATTCCTGCCTTCATTTGGAGCAAATGGATCAAACAAGGTTGGTTTTGATGGTGCCGGGGGAACATCACGTGAGGGCAGTCTTGTCGCCACAATTTCAGCGCGGGTCATTAAGGTGCTCGATAATGGTAATCTTGCTATTGAAGGCAGCAAAGTCGTTGAAATTAATCAGGAAAAAGAGATAATTAAGTTAAGCGGAATAGTTCGTCCTCAGGATATCATGACAAATAATATTGTGTATTCATCAAGTATCGCGGACGCACAGATCACCTACACCGGTAAGGGAGCCGTAAATAGCGGTCAGCGTCCGGGTGTTCTTGCCCGGTTTTTAAATTGGATCTTTTAAACCTAAATTCCGCGGTTGAGCGTGAGTGATATGCACAAGATATTGTTACAGATTG
>CAYMGX010000018.1:0-25550 GCA_964390065.1 uncultured Fibrobacter sp.
TAGTATTAACAACTCACCATTGAAACACGTGAATATGGTTACACTGTGTGGTTTACAAAATATTTAATAATTTGCGCATGATCGTTAAAGAATGAACTTTCATTCTGTTCAATTTGATAAAGTGGAAACCATAGTACATCCTGAGCATCATCACCGGCTTCAATGTGAGGCAGTGTTTTTACATTCAATTCAAACATAAATGCATGCGTGATAACTCTGCCTCGCGGATCGCGTAAAGGATGATCGAAAACATGTGTCAACTTTAATGAGCCATTAAGCTCCTTGCTGCCGACATCAAGCCCGGTCTCCTCCCTGAGCTCTCTCATACAAGCCTTCTGTATAGATTCATTATGGTTGACAAACCCTCCGGGAAGAGCGAAACAACCTTTACCGGGATTTACTTTTCTTTTAACAAGAAGCACATGACCAAGCGCGATTACTACTGAGTCGGCTGTTACAAAAATCGGAGGATATGGAGCAGATTCCCATTTTTTACGATAGTTTTGAATGAAACGGTATTCATCCTGTAACTTTGCAAAGACCGGACTTTTTGTCCAGCTTTCGATAATGATCCTGACATTATCAGGAAGATATTGTTTAATATCCTCCAAGCGATCTTCAAAAACCGCATTCCGGATATCTGTAGCGCTTATTCCGTCTGCCTGTGTTGGCAATTTATCAAGTGTCCACTGAGGAAAATAGTTTAAATAATATGATGTATCATCTTTGTAATGACCAACAATCGCAACAGTTCCATCCCGGCTTACCGCAGTAATCTTCTGCTGCACTCTCATAATCCAGTCAGTAAAATTATACGCACTGTCATGAAGAGGAATCAGCGTCAAGTTTTTGCAATTACTCTCAGAAATCGCCGCTCTTACACATTCCTCCCGTTGCACCGTATTCCACGGATTACGCATACTTATAGGAGCATTATGTGAGCCAATAACAATAATAACATGTTGTGCAATTTTAAATGCATGATCAACAAGACACTTATGACCAATGTGAAATGGCTGAAAACGGCCGATTACAACAGCGAAATCATACTTTTCCATACTTACTCCTTCACCTGTCTCCCTGACAGGCTATAGCACTAAATTACAACATCAAATATACAGTGTCAATAAAGTTATAGAAAAAATAGACATCATGATAACACTGAAGTATTTTTCTTTTAAATGCTCAGGTAACATCATTATTTTAAGTACTTTCCAAATGCATCGTCTTTTATATGCATCAGCTACTCTCTGAAACCATTTTTACGGAGCCAGTATGATTCCTACAGATCTACATCCATTTGTTCAACAATACGCGCCATCACTTTTTTCTTCAATTCGTCTATTGACAACAGAAGAGCGTACCCGTCTTATTGAAAATGGTAACAGCGCTGAATCCTGGGATACTATTGGGGTAATTAATGGTTTCGATCCCTCTGTTATCAAAAACTCCCGATTTTTCGGATGTGTAATTATTGGGTATCAGGATCATGCAACACCTCAAAAACAATATTTACTAAAAGGTATATATCACAGTACTATTGGAAATTCCATCATTGGAAATAATGTCGTTCTTAACAATGTCGGTTTATGTAATTTTTACTATATCAGCGACAATGTGACACTTTATAACGTTGGAGATATCCACACTACTCCAAATGCCCGTTTTGGCTGTGGCGGCCTTCTTGATGGGAAAAGGACTGGTATCGATCTGATCAATGAGAATGGTGGAAGATCAATCATTCCATTTCCTGACATAACCTGTTCAGATGCGTTTGTTTTTGCAAAATACAGGGGTGATTCCGCGTTACAGCAACGATTCACTGAGCTTGCTGATGTTTCCTGCATTACTCATATTTCCGGCATTGGAATAATCGGTAAGTATTCCATTATAAAAAATGTAACAGTCATAAAAGATTGCTGTATTGGCGATCATACAATCATCGATGGTACACTGTTACTTGACAATTCCACGATAAGGTCAATTGAACATGAAAAAACAACAATAGGTCATGGTGTCCAGATTCGCGATTCAATCATTGGATATGGAAATCATATCGACAGTGCATCACAATTGACAAGTGTAATATGCGGAGAATGTGTTTCGATTCATCAGTGTGCACGTATAAGCCACTCTTTTATCGGAGACAATGCAGTTATCGGATGCTGTGAAATAGCACATAGTCTGATTTTCCCTTCACATGGGCAACATCACAACAATTCATTCCTTATTGCGTCAATGATCGGTGGACAAAGCAATATTGCTGCGGGTGCAACGATCGGTTCCAATCATAACTCCCGTAGCAATGATGGTGAACTGTGGGCATCACGAGGTTTCTGGCCGGGATTATGTACAAGTTTCAAACATACCAGTAAATTTGCATCATTTATTCTCTGTGCAAAATCAGATTATCCTGCAGAACTCTGTATTCCTTTTCCATTCAGTTTAATTTGTAATGATTTGAGAAACGATACGCTTGTTATATTTCCGGCATATTACTTTACACATAATATGTACGCATTTATCAGGGGCAAAGTCAAATTTATCAAACGGGATAAGCGGGCATTAAAAGAACAACATATAGAACACGATCCTCTTGCTCCCGATACTATTGAAGAAATACTGACAGCAATTTCTTTTCTGGAATTTGAGACAGGACGTCAGTGGTTTGAAAATCAAAAGCTCCCGTTACCCTCTGAATCGGAATGCCGAAAAAAGGGACATGAAATTCTCATATCCAGCAGTACGATTACCGATATCAGTACGAAAGGTACATTCGAAAAAAGTAATCGAACGGTAGAAATCAGGAAAGTAGCAGAATCCTGGAAAATGTATCATACAATTGTACGGTGGTATTGTGCAACGGAAATAATTAATTACTATTCATTGACTTCATGCGATTTTTCAATTTTACATATACCGGCACGAAAGAAAAAATGGGTCAATTGCGGCGGGCAGATTATTTCACAGGATGATCTTGACCTGATTATGGATAAAATAAAGAATACTGCATCAATTCATTCATGGAAGGATGTTCACACTCTTTTTACAGCATCCTTTGACCGATATAAAGAGGATCGGTTTAAACATGCTCTGGCAACACTCGCCTATCTTGAGTTTTGTACTGAAGCTGATTTCTCATTAAAAGAAATCAAGATCGGTTTACAAAAAGCAATTCCCTTATTGCAAACGATTCTTGATCTCGTCGTACAATCCCGGAAAAAAGACTATACCGATCGGTTCAGAACGATGGTATATGATACCAGTGACGAATTAACTAATGTACTGGGAGATTTCGAACAGGATCCTGTTATTTCCGATTTGAAAACAGAAATTGCATCCCTTGAGAATGCAATTACCGCATTTACAGAACAAGCGTTTGTTGATAAATATGCAGAAAAGTTCAGTCGGGAAAATAACCAATGAGTTTTCACTTTACAGTCAAACAACCATCAGATCTTACAGATTCAGTCTGTTTTTTTTTCAGGGAAGCATCACTGCTCATTGATTTATCCGGGGTATCACCGCGACTTCCCACTTTAAATACAGTGGTAAGCAGCGACATTTTTACAAGTAAACCGTTTTTTTTTGGACACAACGGGACATGTGGATTCTATTGCTCCGTTTTGCAATCTGAAGATACTACTCCATATATCTTAAAGACATTACGTGAATCATTTACTATTCTCGATGAATTTCATTTTTCACTTGCTATGCGTGCATATCAGGTTCTTAACTGGGAATTAACCAACCGGTACTGCAGCAGATGTGGTTCACCATTAAATATAAGTTCGTCTGAAGTTGCGAAAGTTTGTCCTGAATGTCAATTTACAGTTTATCCCCGCATTAATCCGGCTGTTATTGTTGCAATTATCAAAGACAACAGCATTCTGCTTGCGCGAAATTCGAACTTTCCAATGCACTCGGTAATCGCCGGTTATGTTGAAGCCGGTGAGTCTCTTGAGGAAACAGTCATACGTGAAACATTTGAAGAAATTGGGATTACCGTTAAAAATGTCCGCTATTTCAGCAGTCAGCCATGGGCATTTTCTTATTCGTTAATGATTGGATTCACCGCAGAGTATGATTCCGGTGAAATTACTCCTGATGGTATCGAGATTGAAGGGGCAGCATGGTATACAAAAGACAATATGCCATCAGCACTCCCGGGGCCGCTCAGTATTTCACGAAAATTGATTGACTGGTTTGTAAATCGATAAATTGACTCAGTAAATGTATCAACAGATTGTTTCTAAGTAATAAAAAAGGCCGCTAAAGGGCCTTTTTTATTTATCATAAATAGATATGATTTACTTTTTCGCAACGTAATCGGCAATCCAGTCGCCGACAACCGATGTTGAATACGGTTTTGCATCACCGGCAATATCCACAGTAACAATACCTGCAGTAATTGACGCATCAACTGCCTCACGAATGATTTTTCCAGCGTCTGGCATGTTAAGTGAGTATTCGAACATAAGCGCTGCAGAAAGAATTGTTCCTAACGGATTGGCAATATTTTTCCCCGCTGCCTGAGGATATGAACCGTGAATCGGTTCAAATACTGATGTATGAATACCAACCGACGCTGATGGTAAAAGACCAAGTGAACCGGTAATCACACTTGCCTCATCGGTAAGAATATCACCAAACATATTTTCTGTTACCATTACATCAAATTTCTTCGGCCATGTAACAAGCTGCATCGCCGCATTGTCAACAAACATGAATTCAAGTTCAATATCCGGATAGTCCTTGTGAAGCTCCTGTACTGTTTCACGCCATAAACGGGAACTTTCGAGAACATTTGCTTTGTCAACAGCACACACTTTTTTGCGACGCTTACGGGCATATTCAAATGCAAGTTTTGTGATACGGATAATTTCATCTTTTGTATAAGTGCACGTGTCGAATGCAGTATTTCTGTCAGCACTGCGTCCGCGTTCACCGAAATAGATACCACCGGTTAATTCGCGAAGTACAACAAAATCAGCCCCGTCAACAAGCTCCGTTTTGAGCGGTGATTTGTGCAGAAGTGATTTAAACGTTGTTATCGGACGAATATTTGCGTAAAGTCCTAAACTTTTACGCATTCGGAGAAGGCCCTGTTCGGGACGTACCGGAGCTTTGGGATCGTTGTCAAATCTTGGATGACCGATTGCACCAAAAAGTACCGCATCCGATTTCATGCAAATATCGTGTGTTTCAGGAGGATAAGGATCTCCTGTTTTATCAATCGCAACCGCACCCACCAGAGCTGGTGTATAAGTAAATTCGTGACCGAATTTCTTTTCAATTGCCTTTACAACCTTTAATGCCTGATCGACAACTTCCGGTCCGATTCCATCACCGGCAAGTACTGCAATGTTTTTTTTCATATTGTAAACAACCCGTTATATAGTAGTTCTTAGAAAAAAGAGTTCCTGACTGGGAATTCCTATACTATTTCAATAATTGTACGTTAATTCAAATGTAATAACCGGCACGAATGCGTATGGGTATTAATACCATATTGGCCAGAACTTTAAAGTACCGGAAGTAGTATCATCAGTCAATTGGAAATTACAAAAAGTACTTTTACAAGTTTCCGTACCAGTATATTCAGCATCAATAAACATCTGAAAAACACTATAATATACTTATTATTACATGAAATAATTTATAAAATCTTCATCAATTGATACCGCTCGATATCTGATACATCTTGAGTGGCAATCATTGTTCAATATGATTCAATCTTATATGTTATTGTTATTGTTACAGTTACAATTAAATCTACTATAGTGGATACTACAAAACGCCATGCATGATGTTAACTTTGTTTTTGCTCAAATTATTTAAGTAGATCAGATTTTTATAGACCAGTACGATCAAAATTGGTATGATTAAAAAGTATGTCGCGTTAATTCAATTTCTATAACGAAGGAAACTATGATCTGTACACATAACGACGGTATGTACTCTCTTTTTGCCCCGAATATGACATTAGATGAAGTATCGACAATGTTTTCGTCTACCGCGGTTGAGTGTGTTAACGCATTACTGGGAGTGAATAGTATTATCAAAGACCCATGGGTTTTCGTTCCCAGACTTGAAGCTGAATATGAAAACATCATCATTATGGGAAGTGCAAGCAATCAATTTCAGGCAATTCTTGCAGTAGGTATAAATGATGATGCTATCAATTATTTTATTGGAAAGAATGACATTGACAGAACTGAAACATTTGATATATTCGGTGAAATTGCAAACAATTATTGTGCAATGATTATGGATCATAAAGAGTTTTTAGTGCAATTTGGAACTCTTAATCAGTCGATACCAGTTCTTTACTCTAAGGGAATTCCATTTTTGCCCTTTATTTCCGGAATTGAGGGAAAGATCTATTCCAATAATCAACCGGCATATTTTGGTTTTGCAATTCAGAAAAAACGTAGTGCTACTGTCAATCCTTAAAACAACTAATGGTATTTTCAGCTTACGGGAGCTTATTCATGGCAATTAAGACCGCAGTGATTGTTGATGATTCAAAGTTTTTAATTAAACAGATTGTTGAGTTTTTTTATAAACAACTGGGATTTAATGTCGTAGCAACCGGTAATGATGGTAACGATGCTGTAGAGCTTTATAGAATTCACAAGCCGGATTTAATTACTCTTGATATTACGATGCCGAACCGTGATGGTATGGAAGCATTAAAAGATATTCTCAGCGAATTTCCTGATGCAAATGTTGTGATGATCTCTGCAGTACGCGGAAACGCAATGCTTGAATGCATGAGTATTGGTGCAAAAGGATATATTGAAAAACCGCTCAAATTCTCTGATGCAGCATTTGTTCAGGATTTTAAAGAAACCATTCATGATGTTTTTACTGATAAATAGCAATTAAAACGTTTTCGTTTCAGTGGCATTCTATTCATTGACTACACTAAGAAAATGTTTCACCAATTCGTAATCCTGCCAGTGAGGCTCAATAAATACACGCTTTTTCTCCTGTTTTTTCGCTATCGTAAACAGTTTCTTCTCCCTTTTTATCTGCACAAGTAATTTCAATTCAAGCTCTGATTTTTGAGGTTGCCTGATAAGATTTACAAGTCGCGACAAACGAAATGCTGTTAGTAATGTTGCCGTTGAGAGTGAATTATTCCATGGAAATGCTGAAGAACCCGCATAACGTGCAATAGTTCCGGTATCAGGATTATTATACTTAAAACCTTCAATACCGGGAACTGCATAAAACATGGAAATTCCGGCAAGCGTTGATCGCGAATACATAAACTTCAGATTATCAATTATTGTCTGATGCGTATCATTCGAAAAACCACAAATAAAATAAGTAATAGCCGGAATAGACGCAGATTGCAGCAACCAGTATAATTTATCCAGCCTGGCAACATTAATAATTCTGCGCTGATTATCAGCAATATCGCTGTTTGCAGTAGCAAGTGAGAAATTAAACTGACACACACCAAGCCGGATCAACTGGCTGCATTTTTCAGTATCAAGGAGTCTGTAATCTATTCCATTTTCAAATGTAAATGTACAGTCTGGTAACACTTTTTTACACATTTGTAAAACCGTAATCAAATATCCATAATCATGCATGATGTTATCATCTTCAAAATTGATATTTATCCTTTTTGTTGTATTTTCTGTATGAAGTATCGCAAGTAACTGTTCGTTAAATGCATCAGATGAGACGATCCTGAAATTATTACCCTGCGTTAAACGGTTCGAACAGAATTCGCATTTGTATCTGCAACCCCTTGACAATGTTGTAGAAATAAAAAGTTTCTTTTTTGTTTCAAATGTTTTAACTGCGTATGAAACAATCTCGCTTGCTTCTGTAAATTTCATATCATTTGTCAAAACGATCCCATTTTCATTACGCCATCCGATATTAGGTATGGATTCTCTGTTAATGCTGTTTTTCCCCTGAATAAATTGAAGTAATAATGGCAGAGATACTTCAGCTTCACCCTTTACAACATAATCAACAGAAGTGCCGTTCAGAAAAAGATCTGGTGCAACGCTGACCCCTGCTCCACCGGCAATTATGCATACCTCAGGTTTTAATCGTTTGATTTTCTCAATAAGATGTATTGCAGTATTTGCATAACAAAAAGCAAAAACGGATAGTAAACAGCATGATGCTCCGGTATCAATGATTTTCTTTGCACAAATATCAATTGATGATCCATACCGGTTATATGTCCTGAAGAAACTCAATGGTCCGGTCTCATCGGGTATTATGTACTTTTTCAAATAGTGTATTTCTTGTGGTAATGCAATCGTTTCAGGACCTGAGCCATCAAGCGGGAAATTCAACATTTGACATTCTTTAAAAAATGAACGCGCGATCTTTTGAACAATACAGGCTCCCAAAGATGAAAACCGATGATAGGTAAAATAGAAATCCTGAATCGGTGGGACCACAACAACAGCTTTAGTGACGTCAATCATTCCAAACTGCCACAACTTGACTTGTATTCATACTTGTTCACTCTGTAAGTTTTTTAACAGACGATTTCAAAATGCATGTCCAATATCAATTTGAAATCTGTAAAGATCCCTGAACGGTTTATTTTCAAATTTAATTCCCATATCTACTCTGGCAATAGCAATTGGAGTCTTAATTCTTAATCCTGGTCCTCCACACCACTTGATTCCATCAACAGACAATTGTTCATCCGGAAACGCCCATACATTACCAGCATCAACGAATAATGCTCCATTAAACCACCAGAAAACAGGAAATCGTATTTCCAGAAGATTTGCTGCAATCATAACCCCTTTATCAATGTGTAATTCATCCTGTTCGTAGGCCCGTAATATTTTGGTACCTCCAAGACTGAACTGTTCCTGTGGGGGAATTACCTGTTGTGTTGTATCATAGGCATAAATAAGTCCAAGATGCAATCCCGTTCCAAATGTCAAACCATCCCATTTCCAGTGAACGCTAAAATCATTTGTTATTTTAAGATAACGATTTGAATTTTTGTCAAGCCAGCCTGCAAAATCAATTGTAAATAAATTATACGTACCCCGGTTTGGATCAACAATATCATCACGGTTATCATAGGTAATTTCAGCACCAATGATTTTTGTCACTTTCTTTGGTGCCGATGTATTGTCCTTTCCTTTAAACCAGACCTGATCCTGCCAATCTAATTTGTAAAGATACTCAAGATGCGAATTCGCCTGATAATTGAATGACAGTTCAAGACCACGAATAAATGCGCTATCCAGATTCTTTGTTGTCAATCTATCAAGGTATAGCCTGCTTGCGAATTGTAATGGTATGCCGAAAAACCACGGAGTCTGGTAAATCAGATCCGCTTTCTGCTGTTTAAAAGCACCATTGGCTTTCAAAGTCAATTGATGTCCCAGGTGGAAGAGATTGCTGTATGATGTTTCAAGTGAGCCACGAATTCCTTCGTAGTATTTGTTGTAGTTACTATTATAGATATATCCAATGCCAAGTTGTAATTTAAAAAAATCAAGTTCTTTAACATTCACTGTTACCTGTGCATTACCATTTGTATATTTTGTGCCAGAACTATCAAGAATATGATCGACTTGTACAGAATTAAGCAGATTTGTTCTATAAAGGTTATTTTCTGTTTTTCTGATTCGCTCAGAAGTTAGCACATCACCATTCCTGAAATTAAGTTCACGATTGACAAACTTTGTCCGTAATTTTTTCAGGCCATCAATTCTAATCTCGCCAATCCGTATCTTCGGGCCTTCCTGTACTGTAAAGGTAATGTCTGCAAGATATCGTGATGAATCAATTGAAACATCAGGTACAACATTCCCATCCAGATATCCTTTTAATGCAAGCTGTTCTTTGAGCATTCTTAAATCAGCACTAATCAGACTGCTTATCAGGAAACTTCCTTTCCGGCATACCAAGCGTGAGGTTATTGTTGAATCAAAGATAGAATCTGCTACTCTCAGATAAACATTATTAATTCCTGTCCGGGGTCCTTCATCTACTGAAAAAACGATATTAACTCTCATTTTAGCAGTATCGCGCATCAGTGATTCAATAGTAACCTTACTTTCCATGAATCCCTGGTTGCGGTAGAATTTTCTAATAACGTCAATATCTGAACGTAATCGCCACTCGGAAAAACGGGTTTTTGAAAAGGCACGTGCCGGTTTCAGGTATGTAAATCTGAATAGTGTTGCAGAATTGAATGTGTTACTTCCCTTAACCTGCATAATACCGGTATGCCACTCTTTTCTGGAAGCGGCATCAGAATGTATTGCAGTAAACAGAATCACAATACTACATAGAAACAATTGTGATAATGGTACCAACCTATTTGCTATACTTAAAAATGAAGTCAATTCCGGAATCACCCTTATTTTCTGTTTCACCACGTAGATAAAAATACTTGGTCAGACTGTAAAATGCTGATATTTTTCTTCTGCTCAAGTTTGCGATAGCAGTCTCATAAGTAACCATCAATTTTGGTGAGATGCGTTTAACAACGGTCAGTGTCGGACTTTTGTTTTTTGACATATCGAACAAATCGCCATCAAGATCTATTCTGTCAATATCAAGAAGCTGTTCAAGTTTTCGTGAACCAAAACCGAAAACAGCCTGACTTGCAAATGTAATAACTCGTTGTTTCAGATCGCTGCCAATTGATGACAGTTTTTCCCCGAATGTAAGAATACTGATGATATCCGCTTCTGTCAACGTTTGAGAAGAAGAAGAAAGTTTAAACTTGATTTTATCAAGTGTTCCGGTAATTCGCAGTTTGACAGTATCTACAACCAGCATAGAGTCTTCTCCTAAAAATGTCACATCAGTCGCTGCATTAAGATCCACTTCCGGATTTAAAACAGCCCCATCATAATTTGACAAATGCCCGTTTGAAATTGTAAACTGTTTTCCAAGGTAAGATACATATCCGTTGTCAACGTTAAGATCACCAACAAAGGATGGATGAGCCGCAGAGCCGGTTACTGAAAGTGCCCCCTTGAATTCAAGATATCCAAGATTTATATCAATTACCGGATTTTCAAGGAGATTAACCTTTATGTTCAGCTTGATTTTTTGTAAAAATGGATTATCCTCTAACGTGACTGGTTCTGTGAAACTGAATTGATCAATGATATCATTTATCCTGATATCCCTGAAAAATCTGGTTGTTCCTACGTCAGCATTTCCGGAAAATAAAAAATCACTTTTTCTTTTTGAAAAAGAAAAACCAAGATTACGAATGTTTGTCGATGCGATGTCAGGAAGATCTGCATTTAAATTCCGTACTTGTCCGTTTAATGCTACATCTTTAAGACTGTCCGGGCACCATACAATAAAACCAATACTTTCAAGCGATCCCCTACCCCAGTTTCCTTTACATTGCACCACTTTGATTGTATCATCTTTTAATACAAAGTCACCATTTAACGGACCAATATGTGGTTCGACACCATCGATAGCAAATACGGCATTACTGACTGAGACTTTCCCATTAATAACCGGAATACCGCTTACAAGTCCAAGTACACCATTCGCATTCAGCAGCCCGCTGCGAATCAGTTCATTACCGGTAAAAACATTTAATTCCGGTAATGCGACATTTTTGAGACTGCAATTCAGTTTCACTCCGTTTTCATCAATACCATATGTTAAACTGTCAAAAGGAATAACACCGTCTGCAGTGAATCGTCCACCATTGAACAGGGACACATTTCCGGTAGTAATATGAATAGTATCCCTGCTAAACAGTCCGGCAAATGCAATGCTGTCTGATCGTATGAGATCATACACCACCCTCCCAGAATTTACTGTAAAGGAAATGTCAGGTTTAGGTAATTGTCCTTGTATTTTGGTATCAATAGTAATATTATGAGATCGCAGTTTTAATTTGTTGTTGTAAAGTGATGCACCAGTAGCTGTTGCAATCCCCAAAATGTTCCACCCCTGTCCGTTTGCCCCGATTTCACATGATACAAGCCCTTTACCCTTATATTTCCAGTCAGTGCTGAAAGTACGTGAAAGATACTCAAGATCAAGCCTGCTGCTCTGAACAAACACCTTACATTTACGGTCTGCTGATGGATCAATTTTCCATCCGCGCCCAATGGATACAGGAACATTTCCCTTGCAGTATAAAACTGACATACTATCAAGTTTAAATTCTGCAGAATCTATTCTGAATAATGAATCAGTAAGTACAAATTTCGTTTTAACAGAGTTCATCCGGATATCTCTATAGGATGGATTTCTTACAACAGCAGAAAGAGTGCAAAGAGGATTTTTAACTGAACCACTCACCGATGTTTTAACTGTTAGCAATCCATTGACCAGACCGGTTTTTTCTACCCAGGGATTAAGCACTTCAACATTAAAATCATTAGTATGTACCTTAATATCTATGGTATCTTTTGTATATAAACCTTTCAGCGTAACAAGACCAGCTCTTGACACAATACTATCTTTAACCAGATCAGCAGAAGCAGACAGATCAAAACCGATATTTCCTTTTTTATCAATAATACCGCCAAACAAGGCTGTACCATCAAGTACTATTTGTGATTTTTGGTTCTTAATTCTTAATTTACCGGCATCAACACGATTCAAACTGTCAATAACAATATTTCCATCGACTGAATCTGCAATTTTATGTTTATAAAAAACATCAATTCCTTTTACCATCATGTTAATATGTGGTTTTGTAAATTCACCATGTACAGCCGCTTTGACAGTCCCATTTCCCTTTAAATCAGGAATCTTAAAAAAAGACCCTACAGAGTCGAGGTTTATAAATGCAGAGCACAACATATCATCAAATTTATTTATATTTCCAATCTGTACCTTTGCATTTATCGTGTCAATAGTATTACCCCGCCATTTCAGGCTGCTGCTGTTAATTTTTGCATTGAATACCGGAGCGTTCACCTTCCCCGAAACTTTACTTTCAATATGTAATCGCCCCAGAACACGTTCCTTGACAAAGTAGCTAAAAAGCGGGCTGACATCGTTGAGTTTTCCTTTAATGCTACCACTGATACCCCCTTTGAGATCAAATGCACCATCCCCGTTGATTTCATTTGCTCCCCAAACTCCATACATGCTCCAGGCATCATTCCGTATTGCAGCCGCAAATTGTAACGTATCCTGTAGATCTCCCTGATAAGCAGCAACATCAAAACGGATATTTTCAGGAATATCACGATACCCTTTACCATTAAGATACAGATCAAGCCTTGCATTATCACCGGGAACATTTTCCAGCTGACGTACATACTTTATAAATGATGCAGTTTTTAAATTATCGATTTTTGTATTAATTGTATACTTATCAACAACTGGATGAAATGAGTTAAGATGAATAATCCTTACATTTCCGTCAAGCCTGATTTTACCATATGATGAATTTCCCTTAAAATCATAGTGAATATCCTCACTGTCATCTGTCCATCCTTTGAAAGAAAATGTGTCGAGCTTAATACCACTGTAACTAACACCATTGCCTTTAAGATCAACAAAATAGAGTGGTTTTTTAAAAGAACCCTTGAAAGATGCTTTTGCCTGTGCAAACCCTACAGTATCAAAGGCTGGAGCATATGTTTCCAGTGCGTAAATGGGACGGGTTTTACTTGATGCCACAACGTGAAGATCCCATGGGTCATCATAATTAAACGGAATCCATCCATTCCCATTTACTTCAGATCCACTCCCCTTCGCATAGCAATGATTAACATTCATTCCCCGCGGCGTGATAACCACATCCGTTTGCAATGTGTCAACGTTTCCGTTCCACCATTTACTATAAAAAAAACCATCGGGTACATCAAGGGAGATCAAGACAGAATCAAGTTTTGGAAATCTGACAGCACCTGATGTCCTGTTTACCGCGCTATAATAGTTTCTGAGACTATCATGAAACGAGGCATTCATCTCCATTACTCTTACAGGGCCAGGTTTAATTTCCCATTCTGTAAACATTGAACGATTTTCAGGTTGTATGTCATTATTCAAAGGTTTTATACTATTGTTTAAAAGAAAGGGGATCTCTATTTTTCCGTTTTTTCTGATACGTAAATGAACATCTAATAGTTCAATATTCGTATGTGTAATTCTTATTTTTTTTTTCAGCAGCGATGGCAGGTAGTACCGCAGCTTTATTTCGGATGCAGAGACATATACATTTGGATCTATCCGATCACGGATTGAAAAATCCTTAAGAATAATGTAGGTTAAAAGATTCGAGCGGACTTTCGCGATTTTTATATCACCGGTAATTACTTTGCTGAGCTGATTTCCAACAAGATTTACGGCTTTGGTCTGAACCGGAGGAAGCAGCAAAACCCCATATGCTACCATCCCAAAGAAAAAGAATGACAATATACAAAAAATTGCTACATAAAAAATTATTTGAAAACGCCGTTTCTCCATAATTATTACCGGATCAGATTCCCATCCACTTTATAGCAAACGCAAACCTTTGGGAAGTGAATCGCCGAACACTGCATTCTGCTCTTTTGCATCAAGATCGCCACCTTTTTCTACAAGTGCAACAAGATGCTCAGGAGCATTGTTTATTTTCAGAAAATCAACAATGGTATCAAGTATTGGCTGATCAATATCCCTGTACCGGTCTCCTGTCTGCCTGCATAATTGCATAAGCGCAAGAAACAGTGTTGCATTTGGTTTTTCAACAGCTGTAAGCACCTTTGCCCATTCTGCAGCATCCTGCGAATCAACAACTTCATTCAGAGGTCCATATACCGGAACCCGCGCACCGAATCGTCCTATAGCCCAGACAGCTGCCTCTGCAAGAGGATCCTTTCTGTTCACCAGTCGTAACGCTATAGTACCAAGTTCCACTTTGACATCAGATGGCAGATACTCAAGAGAACCGAGCAGTCGCCATATCTCTACCAGTTCATGAACCCCGAGTTTGACATCGACTTTTGCCTTTACTTTTCTTTTTAAATCAACTTCCTTAAAAACATTTTTTACAATAGCAATCAGCGGCTGCGCCAAAGCTTTCTGCTGTCCAGATGCAAGTCCGCCTGCAATACGCCGCCATAAAATCCACCACTCGGCACAGCAAGCCTGATTTTTATTGTGAATTACCCCTTTCTGAAACAACAACCATGTCTGTTTCACTCTCCAATCGTCAACTGCATATCCATACCCCGGACGAAGAGTGAAACCAAGCAGGTTAAGCCATCGTGCTTCATACAGAGGATCACGACCGCGTGCGCTGCTGTCATTAAATATCTCTTCCCAGAATATTCTAAGCAGTGATGGCGGCCATTCTGAGCGTTCCATTGAACTTGCTTTTTCAAGATGCCTGATTAGTTCCGATGGCTGAATTGAAGCATTCGGTGAAAATGTATTTGCGATCAGTCTTTTACATGACTCAATTGTCTCATTATCAATAAAGCCCTCTTTTTCAGCCTGTGCAGAATGTGCTGTAATTTCTGTACGTGTTGCCGAACGAACATCAAATTGCAATTTCCAGCTTCTGTTTCCACCTATTTCAGAGCACCATAAATCAAGGGTTCCGATTTCTGTAAGCTTCACATTCAAGAGTACCTTTACATTGTCAGCTTCAAGATTTTTTCCTGAACGTAACACAGTGCAAATCGGTGGCAGTGAATTCATTTCAAGAGGATCAATAGCGATAAGTTGCCCCGGAGTATCGGTTGTACGCCTGCTTGAGACAAACAGCGGAAATTCAACGGGTTGACGAATCAGCAAACTGAAGTTCATAGTGTCAAGTACAATGCTTTGTCCCTCCTGTAAACCTGCCGGAGCGAGACACAATGCCCTGCTTCCATTATCTGTTTCAACACCGATATAATACGACCGGGCCAGCCCCCCCCCGATTCGTACTCCAACACCTCTGCGAACAAGCCCGAAATATGCTGCACCCCGTGCCACGGCTCTTTCCGGAAAATCATTCTCAAACAGTACCGGTTTCCATTGATTTGTATTATTTGCAAACCAATGGCATAACACGTCAATGATTCGCTTCCGTATAGCAGATGCAGCAAAGACACCTCCATTAAATAATACGATATCAGGACGTGCACCATTAATATCCCTATCAGCGTTTTTACTATGAGACATAAGAAATGATGCAAGGTATTTGGTAATGGCATGATCCGGCGCATAGGGAAGCCCAAATTCCTGAAATCCGGATTGACGGGTCTGGGGTTTATCTGTCAATGCAACAAATGGCAGGTACCCTTCGACAAGGACGTTTTCCACCTCTTCTTTAGTCAACTCAACCTGAATTGCCCCCCCGATCAGCGATGTTCCCGTTCCCTGTATCGAAAGTGTCAATTTCGATGGCGCTTTTTCACCAAGCAGTGTTTCTTTTGCCTTTTGACAACTTCGGACAAGAGCACCAAACTGACGTGGTGATATTTTTTTTCCATCAAGTTTTATTTGTTCAACATAATACGCCAGGGCAAGATCAAGATTATCCCCGCCAAGAATCAGATGATCTCCAACTGCAATGCGATGAAATTCGACAATACCTTTATCTGATGCCTTAGCCTGTATTAACGTAAAATCGGTAGTTCCGCCACCAATATCACAAATAAGAATTTTTTGGCCGGCACTTACAAACGATTGCCAATCTGATGCATGGTATTGAATCCAGGCATAAAAAGCAGCCTGAGGCTCCTCAAGCAAAACAATTTTCTTTAGCCCGGCATTCGCGGCAGCCTCAACAGTCAACTCACGTGCAATCTCGTCAAATGAAGCTGGTACCGTAATGATGACATCCTGATCTTCCATACAAAAATCCGGATGATCATAATTCCATGCATTTTTCATGTGCAGAAGATATCGTGTTGTCGCTTCGAGCGGTGAAATTTTATCCACATCGCTAAGGGCATGCCACGGTAACAGCGGTGCCGTTCTGTCAACTCCTGCATGGCTAAGCCATGATTTAGCAGAAACGACAAGACGTCCCGGAATCTGAGCACCGTGATCACGGGCGAATGTACCGGTAACAACTTTTTTATCTACACCTTTATCCCAGGGAAGTGTTAATGCACCGTTTGTAAATTCACCTGCGACCGCTTCATAATGAAATGACGGAAAGAGATTCGTCGATGATGATTCATTTGCTGCACTTATCTGAAGAATCCTGAAATCCTCAACATGAAGTGGTTTTACATTGGTATCTACAAAAGCAACTGCAGAATTTGTTGTTCCGAGATCGATACCTATAATGTACCGTGCAGGTACGCTTTTTTCATTACTTGTATTCATTAATCACATCACATCTCTTTTTGTAAATTATATCACTACAGCATTGAAACCACAGGATGTACACAATATTACCAGTGCATCAATATTTATAACCGGTTCATTCTCGTACACTGAATTCAAGCTTCCATGCATCATCAGAAATTGTGGACTTGCACCAGAGTTCAAGCATTCCCAGTTCTGTTATCCGGGATTCGAATTTTACCGGAACATACCCATCTGTAAACTTGTCATTTGCCGGCAGACTTGTTTCGAGAGAATCAGTTTCCGAAAGTTCTTCCTCATCCCAACCCTGAAGGATATCACCGGCTTTATCATCTTTACGAACCGAAGAACTGAAGAAACGGAAATTCACCGTATCACCCAGTACAAGTCCCGTTTCCTCTGATGGTACGTTGATTGTTGTCCCCTCTTCCATACCAAACGGAACAACACACAGAGCATTAAGTGGACGTTCAAATCCCGGCACCGCAAGACCTGCAGTTTCTATTCCGACATAGTATGAACGGGCTGTTCCACCCCTGATCCTGATTCCACTGCCCATTTTTACCGTAGAGTAATACGCTGCGCCACGGGCAACAGAATAATCATAATCTGGCGCTTTGTCAAGCATCTGAACTGTATGACCTGTAAACCACCCCTGGATAACATCGATCAATCGTTGGCGAAATAGTAATGCTTTGAAAACGCCCCCGTTAAAAAGCAGATGGGTCGGTTTGACCATCTGTCCGTCGGTACCGTGCGCTCTTAAAAAATGGGCAAGATGTCTGGTAATCGCAGCATCAGACTCATAAGGCAAGCCGATTTCCCTGAAACCGGATATCACCTTACGGACCGGACTTGCACCTGATTGACATTCAGTGAAAAAACCATCAAGCAGGATCCGCCTGACATCATCCCTTTTCAGGTCTATGGAAATGGTACCACCGATGAGCCTTGATCCGCGCCCGAGTATGGTCACCGGAGCAGATTCAAGTGTATCATCCGACAATAACAATTCCTTTGCTGCCCTGCATGAATGCCAAAGCGCTACAGATTGCCACGCGTCAAGTTTGTGTCCCTTCTCTGCGAAGAGTGTCCCTGCAAAATGTGCAAGTGTCAAGTCCATATTATCGCCGCCAACAAGAATGTGATTTCCTACAGCAATACGATTCAGTACCAACACACCATTTTCCTGGGCAACTCCAACCAAGGTGAAATCTGTGGTTCCTCCACCGACATCACAAACAAGCAGGATGTCACCTACCTTCAGCTGTTTTCTCCACTCATCACCCTGTTCTGCAAGCCAGGCATATACTGCAGCCTGAGGTTCCTCCAGAAGAATCATTGTCTGCGGAAGCCCTGCCTTAATCGCAGCTTCAACAGTCAACTCACGTGCACTTGCATCAAAAGATGCAGGTACAGTAAGTACGACAAGCTGTTCTTCAACAGGATTTTCAGGAAACGATTGTTTCCATGACTTGACAAGTTCCTGACAGTACCGTGATGATACTTCAACAGGTGATAGCTTCCGGATGCCATCAGGAGCATTCCAGGGAAGAATACCACTCCTTCTGTCAACTTTACTATTTGCGAGCCATGATTTTGCAGCTGATACAGTCCGGGCAGGAACATCTGCAGCCTGTTTACGGGCAAGTTCACCAACGCAATAGTCCCGTCCGGCTGAACCTGTACTATTAAAACTATTGTTTTCTATTTCTGTATCAGTAGCGATATAGCAGAAAGAGGCAAGTGAATTCAGGGATTCAGTAGTGCCTCTTGATGTAAATTGACTTATAGGTAAAAGCTTGACTTTTCTGTCTTCGGCATTCTGAATATCTGTATATGCGACAACGCTGTTTGTTGTTCCAAGATCAATACCAATAGCATATCTGGGGTTCATATTTCAACCTTATTTTCCACGCACCGGTGTTAACAGGGAACATTCATAGAGCCACAATAAACCACCAAATGCGTTCTATTAATTATTATTAGAGTTCAACTTCTGCCGGAGCAATCACTGGAATTGCTGTTTCATTCCCGTTCCATGCCGGCAATTCCACTTTTGTTACTTTCCAGCCGGGGTGCCGTAAAACCCCTTTATAAGGGGGATTACCGGTAAGATTACCGGTAAGATGATATTTTTCCGGACTGTACCCGGGGGGAATTTCCACTGATTCGCCTTCAGATTTACTTTCGAGAGGCTCGATTGAGAAAATTTTTGTAAGTAATGATGAACAATCGCGATGAATATCACGAACAGCAGCACCAATCTGGGCATCACTATATGATGAGATCGATTCTTTAAAGAAGTCAACCAATCGACCTTCTCTCTGAAGCAACGAAAGAAGCTGAACTGCTTCTGAGCGGCTTTTTTTTTCAGACACTTTTACCGAAGGTAATTCAACAACGGGTTGCTCATCTTTTACAGAATCAAAATGTTCATTTACCCTGGCAGCAAATTTTTTATTTAAAAAAATCCAGAAAAATGATCTGAATGCAAGATCAAGACGATTCATATTGGTTATCCTTTCACTATCATTACTTCTTGCCTGCTCATCGGTATCAGCAGTAAAACAAAAAAGTTTGTAACCGCCATTAACTGCGGCCTTAAAACAAAATGTATTAATTCAGAAAAATACATGCACTGCCATCAATTTTTCAAGCATGATGAACAGCGATACGCAAATATATTGCACCAGAATCAAATGAATCTTTGATACGACCCGCTTCGATCTCTTTGATTATCTGCTTAGCAATTTCCTGAATATGACACCTTTAGGATTTACTGCACTTCTGCTAATCTAAGGCTTTGATTTAATTAGATTGTTTATTGCAGACTTTTCATCATCATAGAACTTCATACAGGTTGCCGCCCCGAAGACTTCAATCGTTTCCCGTAACCAATCCTCTAAACCAAAAGCGCGACATTCACCATTTGAATTCCTGATTTTACTTGTTAGAAGCAATAATTGAGTCGCCCCAATCTCATCAATCAGCTCAAGATTTGAAAAATCAAATATGTAGATAGCGATCTCAGGTGATGGAATAAATTTCTCGCAGAGATCAAATTTAGCTCCATTAATCATTTCACCTGAAACGTTAATCCGATAAATTTGGTTTTCGATCTGTGCGACAAAAAGAAATCCGAGTGATTTAATGACACCCTCTTTCCACAAATCACTGCGCGACAGCTCATATTCAACATCTGTTGCGTATATGGTGAGCAGTTTACTCAGATTCAATGCAGATAATAGTTCTCTTATTTTCCCGGTAACATTGACAAGGCATAATTTACAATCCATTTCAGTCGCAGCTTTTCGGATTCGTATGATCAACCCTAATCCTGAGCTGAATAAATTACGGGTATTTAAGAAATCAAGTACCAATGATGATGATTTTTCTAAATTACCAACGATTGACTTTTCAATGTCCCGACTATTATACATCGAGATCCCATCCGGCAATGTGATCCAGATACTTCCCATTTTGTGCTCTATTGATAATGCAGTTGTCATAGCTACTCTCCAGCTTGAATACCACTATTAATGACCCTGAAACGTTTATTTGATGTATTTGATACTACAGAATATTTCACACCATATAGTTCAAGTTCTGTTCCGGCAAAAACCGGTCCCTGTATGTACACAAAACCATCATGCAGCAGTGGTCCACCAGGTTCTTTTTTTGCAGATTCAATTTTTTCTGCCACATATTTGATTTTTTGTACCGTGAGGTTATAAGCATCGACCCATTTTTTTACCTCGTCTCTGGCACGTGTTGATACTCCATCAGTCCGTTTAATCAGAGCGATTTTCGTTTTCAACTGTTTTTCTACCGTCTCAAGTTCTATTTTCAGTTTTTTATCAAGTAGTAGCAACTCCCTGATTTTATCCTCGATTTGTGCCTTGCGTTTGTCAAACAATATGATCTTTGTCAATGAACCATTTTCTGTACCCGCCTGCTTAATGGTCACTGTTCGTTCTGCTTTTATGATACCGCCGATAACGCTTGCATTGTGCCCATGTCCCTCAAGTGTTTGACAGGTACAGTCGCAATGCATTAAAAATTTATCAAATTCCAGCAATCCTTCAGTAAAAAGTTCTGCTTCCTGAGCAAAACTGACAACAATTCCGGTTTTAGCTTTTATTTGAGTATCACTTTTCCCAAGAATCCCTTTTTCAACAATAACCATTCCGTTGCGTGAAATGATTCTTGCAGACTCGACTTCACCTTTAATATGGATTGTACCTTCTGATTCAACTGTAAACCCCGGCATTACACTTCCAAAGATAAGTACATCACCGCTATATTTTACATTTCCGACATTAAAATCAACATTTCCGTTTATGTTAAGAATTTCTACAATATTAATTAATCCATGTTGAAGAAAGACAATCCCTGTTTTTGATGCGAGCAGGTGCTTACCATCTGCAGATATTTCTGTATTTTTTCCATTCGGGAGTTTGTGATCAATGCCTGAGGCCGGTGGCAGTTCTTCACCCCCAAGTCCGATTCCCGGTCTGCCTGGAGTTGGAGGATGTTTTACAGCAAGTAATTGCCCTTTTGTCACCGATGTAAATGAACGGATATCGCGATAATCAACAGAGCCATCAGGCCGTACAGTAGGATGCAGATTCGCATCAATTGATATCAGCATTTCAATTTTCGAATCTGAACCATCAACAGGAGGGGTAATTTCAGCAACAGTTACAAATTCATCCCACCTGTTTTCAACAATCAGGTCCCTGATTGATTCTATTTTTACATTGTGCGAAACACCATTTCTGTTCAAATAGCACAACAGCGTATTCACGGAAGGTCTCTTACCCATCGCAAGACACCCGCTACTCACTTTCAATGCTGCTTTTTGTGCTGATAGTGTAACAATAAAATACTTCTCTAAATCCGGATTGTAAATTTCAAACAGCGAACCGATACGCTCAAATACACCCCTGGCCCTCATTGCGACATCTTCAAACTTTGCGTAATCAAAATTCATGACAAATGCATTTTCCACAGCACTTCGAATCAGATCCATTCGCAGTGATTCTTTCTCAGCCCTGGTCACCTTTACATACACTCCATCAGGCCGCTCTTCAACTGAAACAAATTGTTCGAGTGGATTCAAGGTGCATATCCTTTACAATGATTTTATTCACCTTACTCAATAATGAACGATTCTGTAGATTCATGCGTATTTTGTTATTTCTCCGCCTTTTTTTAATTATAAAGCTAATTGTTTTTACTAGCAATGTTAATTTTTTTAACCTGATATGTCAGATTGCCTTATTAAACAGTTTTTCCGATTTAACAATTAAACTAACGCTGCCGCATACAATTCACCATCAATGAACGAAACAGGATCTGTGATACATCAATCTCCATCCAGAGGTCTCCGGTACAACAATACTTCTCTTTTGAGATATATTGCATTACCCTGTCTTTTAATCATATTTTTTATTATTTTCTGAACTGTATTACATCTAAATTAGTACTCTGGTGCAAATCCGGAGTATCAGTGATGATTGTGTGCAGCAGATTGTGATTTTTATGGAGTATTTATAATATACTGAAGTCCGGTCTGGTAGAAAATCCGGGTATAATGATTTTTTATTAAGCGATTTACTTTGAAACTATTAAATGATACTACAAAAGACATCCATAGCACACCAATAAAAATGGATGCTATCAGCGCTCTGATCTGGATTATTGGATCGCTACTTGGATCGACCTGGCGAAAAGAGGTTGGAAAAGGCAGTATTGAAGATATCCTTGAGAATCCCGGCAAGGGGAAGCTCTATGCGATCTGGCATTCAGATCTACTGCCGCTGGCAAATGTTTTCCGGAACAGGAATTTTTCTGTTGTTGTTTCATCAAGCCGTGATGGAATCAGAGCATCTGCTGTCGCACGGAAATGGAATTATACCATTATTCAGGGTTCATCAAGCAGGCATGGTTTCTCAGCGTATCGTCAATGCCTGAGAGTTTTACAGAGTAATCGCAACATCGCTATTACAACTGATGGGCCCAGGGGACCTCGTGGTGTTGTTAAAAGCGGTATTGCACATCTTTGTATTATGACCGGCTCTCCGGTTGTTCCTCTTGCAGTACATCCATCAAGTTACTGGCAATTAAAATCATGGGATAGAATGATCATCCCGAAACCATTCGCCAGATTGACAATCAGAACGGGCGAAATTGTTACCGCTGGTGATCTGGAAAAATCAGAAGCATCAATAGAACTGTTGCGAAAAAAAATCGAGGAGAATCTGCATGCAATATCATTGGCCTGATTCTACTTATATCGTTATCCCGTCATACAAAGCAGTTAGTACTTTACAAAAACTGATTCCAGCGCTTCTTGTTTATGTACCATCCTGTAAATTATGTATTGTTGATGATGCATCAATGGATGGCACAAGTCAGTATTGCAATGAGATGAACCTGACGTACTTATCTCACTCTGTCAACCTTGGCAAAGGAGCCGCACTGGTAACCGGTTTTTCATGGTGTATGAAGAGGGGTGCTAAATGGATCTTTACTGTTGATGCCGACGGGCAGCATGCACCGGACGATCTGCATCATTTTATTGATTATGTAAAGGAGCATCCGCAAACAGGCATTTGTATTGGTAACCGCGAAAAAAAAGCCGGTAAAATGCCACCCGCACGTATTATTTCAAATGTCGTAACATCAAAAATCCTTAGTTTTTTATGCAAATCAACAATTCTTGACAGCCAGTGCGGTTACCGCCTGTATTCTACAGAGATGTTGAAAAAAATATCAATCACCTACGCCCGTTTTGAAATGGAAACCGAAGTAATCATGAAAAGCATCAAGGCTGGTTTTCCGGTTGCTTTTGTGGATATCAGGACTTTATATCTCGATGGCCAAAGCCACATTTCACATGTTAAAGACACTATGCGATGGGTAAAGGCTGTTTTACAAATACGGAAAACGATTCCTAAATAATTCAGATTAACGGTGAACAATGAATGACTTTATCAATTTAAATGTTGCAGCAGAACGACTAATAAAAAAACTACGTGAAAATGGTATCACTGATGAACGGGTGCTTGACGCCTTCAGAAAAGTACCTCGTCATGAATTTGTTGATGGAGCGATGTTTAAACAGGCATATGACGACAATGCATTGCCAATTGGATTTGGACAAACAATTTCCCAACCAATGGTAGTTGCACGCATGACACAACTCCTTAAATTACAGCGCGATGAAAAAATTCTCGAAATTGGTACAGGCTCAGGCTTTCAGACAGCAATTCTTTCCCAGTTTTCACGTCGTGTTTACACAATAGAACGCCATAAAGAACTTGGTGATGCATCCCGAAAACGCTTAAGGGAAATGGGCTACCAAAACATTGTTTTCAAGATTGGTGACGGTACTGCGGGATGGCCGCAGCATGCACCATTCGATAAAATTATTGTAACTGCTGGTGCACCGGTAGTTCCTCAAACTCTTGCAGAACAATTGGCTGATGGCGGGATCATGCTGATACCTACTGGAGACCGGCAAAAACAGGAGTTACTTGTTTACACCAAGGAATCTAATGTTTTAAAGTGCGAATCAGCAGGAAGCGTAGCATTTGTTCCGCTAATTGGTACGCATGGCTGGAAAACATGATACTATAAGGAATCGTCAATGAATATACCTCAGGTACGATATTATCTCGGAACGTATATCATATCTGCAGGTATAATAGTCAGTATAATTAACAAAAAGGAATTCAATTACGAATGTTACACGATTTGATTACGCAAATGATTACCTGGTACATGGGAAATATCAACTACTGGACAGTTGGAATACTTATGGCGATGGAAAGTACCATTATACCGTTTCCATCAGAGCTCATAGTACCGCCCGCAGCATGGAAAGCAGCACAGGGAGAATTAAATATCTATGCTGTTGTTGCCGCAGCATCAATTGGTGCTCTTTGCGGATCCCTTGTAAACTATTACTGTGCCCGCGCTCTCGGCCGCCCGATTCTTTACAAATTAGCGGCATCAAAATGGGCCCGCTTGCTCCTTGTCAATGAACATCATCTCGAAAAAGCTGAAAACTATTTCCGGAAACATGGAAATGTTTCAACATTTGTCGGAAGGCTTGTACCTGTCATACGTCACCTGATTTCCATTCCTGCCGGATTATCAAGAATGAATCTTAAACAATTCTGCCTTTTTACATTCCTGGGTGCGACAATCTGGAATATTATTCTCACATTTCTCGGGGTATTCCTTTACAATCAAAAAGACAAGCTTGAACACTATTATAAATATATCAGTTATGG
>CAYMGX010000018.1:25650-43997 GCA_964390065.1 uncultured Fibrobacter sp.
TCCTTTACAATCAAAAAGACAAGCTTGAACACTATTATAAATATATCAGTTATGGTTTTCTTGTTGCCGGAATCATTTTTGTTGTTTTCCTTATCATTAAAGCTATACAAAGCAGGAAAAAAGCTCCGGAAAAAGTTCCATCCTGATTGTCAGGTATTGCAATACCCATTTCACCTCAATACGTCTCATAGTAAAAATTGAATCGGCATATTCCTGAACTTTACTTTTATCAACAGGCCTGGTGAAACTCGGCCAACCGGTACCTGAATCAAATTTATCTTTTGAACTGAACAGAACATCACCACTTACCACATCAACATAGATACCTTCCCGATGATTATCCCAGTACTCATTTTTAAATGCAGGTTCAGTACCACATTCCTGAGTGACATAATATTGCATTGGTGTCAGTTTGTTTTTAAGATTTTTACCATCATTGACAGGTTTATCAATTTTCCAGTGAAGATCTATAAAAAGATCACGTCCTGAGGCTTTACGGTAATTCTTATAATTAACAGGATTTTCCCTGTAATAATCCTGATGATACTCTTCAGCCCGATAAAACATTGCTGCTTTAAGAATCTTTGTTGCAACAGGTTTCTTAAAAAGTCCCGACATATCAATTTGTTTCAGTGAATGCTCTGCACTGTTCTTTTGTGAATCAGTATGATAAAAGATCGCAGTTCTGTATTGTGATCCTTTGTCGACAAACTGTCCATCAGAATCTGTCGGATCTATTTGATGCCAAAAAATTTCAAGCAGTGCATCGTACGACACTATCGATGGATCAAATTCTATCTGTATCGCTTCATAATGTCCGGTTTTTCCTGAACTGACTTCATCATACGTTGGATTGCTTGTGTGTCCTCCGGTATAACCACTTACTACACTTTTGATACCTTTAACATGTTCAAATGGCGGTTCAAGACACCAGAAACACCCACCCGCAAATGTGGCTAATTCAATCTTTTCTGACATAGCAAGCACCTGCCCTGTTATAATGACTATAAGAATTATTGCTCTCATACGTATCAACCTTTGTAGGGTTCATCTATAAGCAATACGATCTTCGGCGTGATAAAATTGCTATGATGCTCTTCTATGAAAAACCAGAACAGATGCTAAAAAGACAACAACACCGATTATTGCCAGATTATACAATTGTGGAAGCATATCATTCAGTGATGTTCCTTTAAGGCATAATTCACGTACTGCAAACATAAAAAATTTAACCGGATTTACTATCGTAATATTTTGTACCCATTGCGGCATATTTTCAACAGGAATAAAAAAACCACTTAACAAAATAAAAAAGATAAGTACAAACCATATAAGAAACAATACCTGTTGAGGTGTTCGGGCTATTGTTGATGTCAGAATTCCAATTCCCAACGATGACATCATGTATACAGCAGCAAACAAAAGAAGTACGAAATAGCTGCCTTTAAACGGGATACCAAACCACAGAAGCACAAAAATGATAAAGATGCATAACTCAACAAAACCGATTAACAGATATGGAATCGTTTTTCCAAGAATCAGATGGATCGGTTTCACCGGAGTCACCATTAACTGCTCAAGTGTTCCTTTTTCTTTTTCTTTTACTATTGACAATCCTGTAAGAAGACTTGTAACCATTGTAATTAAAAGCACTACAAGGGCCGGTACCATATACCAGCTTGATTTAAGCAGTGGATTAAAGAGAATAACAGGATTTACCTTGACAGGAATAAGTACATCGATATTTTTACCCATTAATTCAGCTTGTTTTTTTAAATAGGCACTTCCCCACTGACTGATTATTGCATTCAAATAACCACTTGACACATTTGATGAATTGGCATCCTGACCATCAACGACAATCTGAATATTTGCACCTGTCCCATTTTTCAAATCATTTTCAAAATCATTAGGAATAATCATTCCAAGACGAACATCGCCTCTGTCAATACGATCCCTGACCTCATTAAAGCTTGATGACTCTGGCCTGAAATCAAAGAGTTCATTGGCCCGGATTGATGAAATCAGTGACCGGCTTGAAAGCGACTGTGAATTGTCAAGTACAGTAACCGGTGTATGTTTTACTTCCGTAGTCAAAGCATACCCCATGATGAATACCTGAGCGATAACAGGAAATATCATGAGTTTAATCGACAATTTATCATTCTTTAAATGCAGGAATTCTTTCCATATCATCAATATAATCAGTTTCACAACTTCACCCTGAACCGTTTGATTGATACAATCAGAAGTAATAATCCTATAGCCGACAATACAACGATTGGTTTCATGAGTATTGTAAAACCAACTCCTTTAAGTACAATACCCCTGATAATTTCAAGAAAATAGGTTGCCGGAACAACACAGGTTATAAGTTGAAGAACAGCAGGCATACTTGATACGGGAAAAATAAATCCTGACAAAATAATAGTCGGCAGCATTGTTACCGGCAGCACGATCATCATAGCGCTCTGTTGATTTGATGCTACCGTGCTGATAAAAAGCCCCATTGCAAGAGATGTAAAAATGTAGATAGCGCTTGCACCGGCCAGAAGAGCAGCGCTTCCTGCAATAGTAATTCCAAAAAAATATCTGCCAACAAGCATGATCAGAACGCCATCAATTGCAGCAATTAATAAGTATGGCAGAATTTTCCCGATTATGATTTCCCGTGGTTGCAAAGGAGATACAAAAAGTTGTTCCAGAGTACCAAGTTCCTTTTCCCGTGTGATAGTAAGCGAAGTCAGCATTGCAGAGATCATTAGCAGAATAATTGCCATCAATCCCGGCACAAAATAGAGCGCACTTCGCTGCTGCGGATTGTATAAAACCTTGGGATGAACAGTAATCCCTATGGGCATTTCCAATTTGAGAATGTCAAGTGCTGCCTTTGTGATTAGCGGGCCAATCGCATTTCGTAAAATTGTTCCGGTATTTGCATCGGCCCCGTCAATAAGCACCTGAACATCTGCACCCCCGCTTTCACTACGTATATCCTTTGCGAATGTCGGCGTAAATCTGACAAGTAGTTTTGCATGGTATTTTTTAAGAAGTGCCACAGGTTCATCGGATCTGCGCTCTATTCCGATTACGTTAAACAATGTAGTTGCGTCAATATCACCGCTGATTGTCCGTACTTCATCAGACATTGACGGATCAACAATAATTACAGGTACTTCAACAAGATCCATCGTTAAAGCGTACCCATAAAGAAACATCATCAGCACAGGCATCAGCAGAATTATCATCAGTGTCTGCCAGTCACGCACGATGTGCCTGAACTCCTTGATAATAATTGCAAATATTCTCCTCACCATAGTTCTGCTTCAGTTTTGAGGTTCTACGATTTTTATGAATGCATCCTGCAAGGAAACCGAATCCGTTTTTTTCTTTAAGGC
This sequence comes from uncultured Fibrobacter sp., assembly GCA_964390065.1. Classification (GTDB taxonomy): domain Bacteria; phylum Fibrobacterota; class Chitinivibrionia; order Chitinivibrionales; family Chitinispirillaceae; genus JAAZBG01. Next base: position 29,049 of record CAYMGX010000018.1, read on the forward strand.
GAATGGTGTGTCAACATCAGCAATACGGCCATGAACCATTATAGAAATACGGTGACAATATTCTGCTTCATCCATATGATGTGTCGTTATGAATATCGTGGTTCCGCCCGAAGCAAGTTCTATAATAAAATCCCAGAAAATTCTCCTGCTGACAGGATCCACCGAACCGGTAGGTTCATCAAGAAAAAGAATTTCAGGTTTGTGAAGATTGGCACACGCCAGACTCAATCGCTGTTGCCATCCCCAGGGAAGATCACCTGTTGTTCTTTGTAATAAAAAATCCATCTCGAGAAAGGCGGACATCTCTTTGATCCGATTACTTAGCAAAGGCCCTTGCAAACCGTAAATGGAACCGTATAATTTAAGGTTATCTATTACATCAATATCACTGTAAAGACTGAATTTCTGTGACATATAGCCGATCCGGCTTCTGATTTTATCACTCTGTTTCATGATATCAAAACCTGCAACTGTACCTCTACCGCCTGATGGAACAAGAAGTCCGCAAAGCATTCTGATCGCAGTAGTTTTTCCTGCACCGTTTGCTCCAAGAAATCCAAATATTTCACCTTTTTCAACACTGACAGAAATTTTATCAACTGCAGTGTAATCACCAAATCTTTTTGTCAATGCATGAGTTTCAATTGGTTTCATATAATCATTTCAGGATGCTATACTTCTGGAATTGTTTTTTGATTTCCGTTATCAGCAATCAGCATAAAGAACAGATCCTGAATATCCGGTTGCACCTTTTCAATAATCTCTGCACCATTAACTAACGTTAACAGATAATTTTTCCAGCCAGCATCGACAGGGAAACCTTTCCTGACTGCGACATGTACAGCTCCCCCTGATGGGTACATTTGTACAACAGAATCAGGCAGGGTAATTCTGTTTGAACAGGTAACCGTTTTGTTGTCACTTGCCACCCTGTAAAGATCACAGGGGTAATCTCCAACAAGTCCTGCCGGTGCTCCTTTTTTAAGCACTTTCCCGTTATGCATGATAAGCAATTCATCACATATTGCAGCCTCATCCATATAGGGTGTCGATACAATAATGGTAACACCTTCATTGCGAAGCTCTTTTAGAATATCCCAGAATTCCCTGCGTGAAACAGGATCAACACCAGTTGTCGGTTCGTCAAGTATGAGAAGTCTTGGCGAATGGATCAGTGCACACGACAATGCCAGTTTCTGCTTCATTCCGCCGCTCAGATTTGATGCCCTTCGTTTTTGAAACTGCTCAAGTCTTGAAAACCGAAGCAATTTTTCCATACGCTCTTTTCGATCTTTTCCACTGATATTAAATACATCTGCAAAAAACGCAAGATTTTCCTTTACAGAAAGGTCACCGTACAGGGAAAAGCGCTGCGGCATATACCCTATTTTTGAACGCAGTATCTGCATGTCATTGACAACATTGTAATTCAGAATGTGAGCTTCACCGCTATCTGCGTTCAATAAGGTTACCAGAATACGCATAAGCGTGGTTTTCCCGGCTCCATCAGCACCGATTATTCCAAATAGTGTTCCGGTTTCAACAAAAAAAGTTACTCCCGCAAGCGCCTTTTCAGCCGAGTAGTTTTTTCTTAAATCACGGACATCAACAATCGGCATACTTATCTCCAGATCTCAACAGGAAGCCCGCGTTTAAGCATTCCATCCTTATTGTCAATCTCAAGCCTGACTCTGAAAACCAACTCATTTCTACTTTCTCTGGTTTGTATATTTTTAGGCGAAAACTCTGCATCATCACTGATCCATGACACTTTCCCTTCTGTATACTTTTCTGTCATCCCCGCTCCATCATCATAATCAATTCTTACCTTTAACATCTGACCATACGTTATTGATGCCAGAACCGGTTGAGGAACAAAAAAATCAGCTGTCAGAGTATCATATTTAATTATTTCATAGATAGGTGTTCCAGGTACGACAACTTCACCACGATTTCTGTATTTAGTTGACACAATGCCATCAGAAGGGGCTTTGATATAACAGTCACTGATCTGATCATCAGTCTGTTCAATTCTGATCTTCAAACCCTTTATTCTGTCAGATAACGAGAGTAATGTTTTCTGATTTGCATCAAGACGCAGCCGTGCGCCATCATATTGGGTTTTCAGATTATCACGCTGCTGTGTCGGTATTGCACCTTTCTTTGCCAGAGTATCAACTCTGACAAATTCCCGCTGAGCCCCATCAAGATCACTTTGTCCGGCATTAATATCCACTTTCTTCGATTGTAGTGTTGCCTCTATCTCGTTAATATTTGCCTGTATCTCCCTTTTTTTCAATACAAGTTGCACCGTGTCAATTGTTGCTACCAGTTCCCCGTTTTTTACAGCATCACCTTCCTTTTTGGCGACATCAAGAAGCTGTCCCTGAACCACTGATGAGACAATAAACGTTGTTCCTTCAACAACCGCAGAACCCAGAAAACCATCAGCATTCTTTTTTTCACACCCTGTAATTGACAATGTAATACAGGCAAATAAAAATGACCTTATTAATTGTGAGGTTTTTATTATCATTTGTAACTCCTTGACGTACAACACGAAGTGTCAGACATTCCGCATTGTACTACAAAAACCATTATTCAGCATTTATATAAAGATTCTGAATCAAATTTGATGGAATTTCGATGTTTGTTTTTAAAAGCAAGTACCGATTTATCGAAAATAACGGTAATTCCATAAACGTGTCCATTCGCACTCTTTCGTCAAGGATATCAGAAAACCACATTGTTGCAAGACGGATCTTTTCGCTCTTCGCGTTCATAACATCATCAGGTACCCATCCGACAGCACATCCGAAATTTCGATTTACCAGAGCTTTTTCATATTCCTGTATTGTGCAGGCAGAAAGATTGCATGGTATATTACCTCTTGAAAGATCAGCAATCAGTTTTTCAGCAATTATTTTTGATATCTGATCATCTTTACAAAAAAGTACTTTTACCGGTTGAGTCAATCCCGGATGCATCGCGCCAGGTGGAATCTGCGCCATTCCAGTGTCCCCGGTTTCAATTGAAGCAATGCACTCACCTTCAGCCTTTACAAAGTTATTCAGAATTTCCTGTGCATTTACAAGACTACTTATATAGTGACGAGTTTTCGGTTCTTTTACATTAAGAGAAATAAAATAACGATCACGGCCGAACAGTGCAAGTTTACCGTTTTTTGCCAGATTACTGCGTGCATAACTTAAATCACTTATCGCGTATAACTCTATCGCATCATATTTTTTTAACGAAAACGAGAGAATCGGATTGACATCACCACCCTGCCGTAAAATAAGCTTATCAAGATAACCGGAACCTGTTTCACTTGATTTGTTTGACATAAAAACTCTGCCATCCGTACCCTTCGATTCCTCATAGTACCTGCCGGTTTTTAGTGCCTGACCAACCAACCGGCCGGTACTCAATCTGTCAATGATATCCGGATCCGGCTGAAGCAGACGAAATTGAATTGTATTCTGGTCAGTCGCCACCAGTCCCCGAATAACCGCCTCTCTGCCATCAATAAACTCTCTCAATCCCTCAACCTGCCTGAAAAGAGCAAACCCTTCAGCCGGTTGTTCCCTGACAAGATTGGTCCAGCTATCGATAATATCCAGTGCAGATATAATTTTTCCTTTACCGTTAGTGATTCTTCCGTTAATTTTGATTGTCAATCTTCTTGCTGATTGCTCTGTCACAGTTAAAATTCCTGATGAGCCATTGCGATCAAACGGGAATGCTGACACAAGCGCAATAAGATAATCATCAAAAAAAATGCGTTGTGTGTAAAGCCGGACAGTTCCGCCAAATGCAGGAGTAACTGTATCAGTTGTATATTGGGTATAAATGGTATCGTTACCGGTAATCGTAATTCCGGTTGAATGATCTTCATTCGACATTAAAATTGTATCAAGTAATGAAGAGACGCTACCTGAAAAAGTATCCTGATTAAATGAGCTGCTTAGCACTTCATTTGGCGGCTGGATTCGTATCACAACACTGTTGTAGCCACTACTATGAACATTTGTAAATGGGTAATTATTAATAAACTCCTTAAATCTGTTAACGAATTTATCTCTTTCAAATCCATCTGCAAATTCTATTGTATAAAGCAGTGTATCGGTACCTGCAGTTACTAATTGTGTACTTTGAGTTTTTTCAATTAGCGGGGTTGATTCCTGTTTTAACATCTGTTTGGGGGTACACCCGATCATAAAGATTAGTACGATTGCTATCAGGCCAGTAATTTTAAGACATCTCATATTTTGCCCCCGGAGTGTTAACTGCCGATCATTTAAGACATGATGTTGTAAGTGGCAGAATTATAACAATTTAAAACCACGATACATTTATTTTCACTAATATAGTATATAACCCATTTTCAGTAAATAGGCAATGATGCGGTTTGCCCATCCTCACTGCAATTTATTAATTTCAAGCAATACATACGATGCGATACCGTATTTTTTCTGTGAGGTTTTATCTGCAACTATGTGTGCGTTATCTTTTATTTTAATTTTTTCAACGACTTACAACATCAGGTTTATTAATGAAAAAGAAAAAAACGTTTATTCATACCCTGCTTATCATCATTGTGATTTTATTTAGTGCCGTCATTGTAAGCGCCTACCCGGTATTTCTGATTTCAAAACATTTAGTTAACCAGTATTTCAACAAGTGGGGAGACAGGCTTGTCAACCTTGAGAAACGCGGGCTTCTTTCAAAGGAATTCGGGGCAGGATGGCAGGATGTACTTGCAAACGAATCGATGAATTCCGAAGCTGCACGTATCACCGGAGCATCAGACTCTGTACCGGAATCAGGTGGTGTCACCATCGTTGATGGCATTACGTTATCGGATTATCCCTCATTGTCAATTATTGACCGGCTTCGGGAAGTAAGCCATTACTCAAATTCAATAGAGATCATCGATCGTAATGGCAAGATGATCACCAACATCCGTACCGATCATCAGCGGGCCCGTATTACTGAGTTTCCTCCGGTTCTTATCGGGGCTCTTCTTGCCGCTGAGGACAAGAATTTCCGGGAAAATCCTATGGGTTTTCAATTTGAAAGTTTTGTGCGGGCATTTGGCCGTGCCGGTGTCAGCTCTGTAATGCAATTTGAAAAAGTATCACCAAAAGGTACATCAACCATTACACAGCAGGTTGCCAAGCTATTCATCTCGAGAATTGACGATAAGGGAATGCGCCGTGTCAATCGTTCACTTGATCGAAAGATCCACGAGCTTAAGCTTGCAGTTGCATTGCGTAAACTTTACAGCGCAGATGATATCCTTGAAGTATACCTCAACCATTGTGTTACAAGTGATAATGGCATGATCGGATTTAAGGATATTGCAAAGGGTCTTTTCAATAAAGATATGAATAATCTTACTGATGCACAATGTGTGTATCTTTCCAGAATGGTAAAATGGGGACGGAATGTCCCGAAGAAAATTATTCCTCAATGTAAAATTGACATGCCACGAATTGCAAAAGCACTGAACTGGGATGGCGCCAAACAGAAACAGGTACTTTCAGAACTCGATTCATTATCATTTGCAAAACCAAAACGTTTTCATGGTACCTATGGGCCATTAGTTGACCTTGCAAACGAATTCTGGCTTCTTACACTGCAAAATAACGGATCAACTGAAGAACAACTGTCACAGATGAATCTCATTGATCCCAACACCCTGATTCGTAAGAAGGGTAATCTAAAAATCCGTTTAACCATCGATTTTTCACTACAGCAAATTCTTGAAGGCCTTGTTAAAAAGCGCGGTTATGGTCCTGACACGACAATAATTGACGAAGTAAGAATTGGAAGCACTTCTGATGTTGTTACCTTTGACAAAGCACCCAAGGATACCGTTCGCGCCCAGATCGTTCTCAGAGAACCGATGGATTTCAATGAGCCTGGTTCTGCATTTATCACAAGCCTTAATCCCGGTGACAGCGTGATCGTGAACATACGGTATAAAAAACAGGGTGGCAAAACATACCGCAGAAGCTGTTTCTATTATATGTTAAAGCCTGTCGTCGTGAATGGTCAATACTACTCATATACAATAATGGATTCCAAAACGGGTGAACTACTTGCTTATTATTCAAAAGATCGTCTTGGATCGAAGCTTGCCTGTATGCTTCAAAACCGCACACCCAATGGCTCTTCAATTGCAAAACCTATCATGAATGCTATAAATTTTGACGCCGGTAATTTTATGCCTTACCAGAAGTGGAGTGATTTGAAACCCGTCAATGATAATGTTCCCTGGGATCGTACCCTTGAATACGGGACAAGCGGTAAAGCCATCGGTGTGATATTTAAGAACGGTTCGTACAAAGGAGCTACGTACGTTGTTCACAATCATGGCAGGATTTTTGAAGGGTGTCATCATATATTTGATCTTCTGTCAACATCAAACAACATTCTTGGTGTGGAAACTGTTTACAGAATGAACCGGCAATTGTTTTCAGGTGATGGCGATATCATGCCCGATGCATTTAATAACGTCCAGTTTTTTTCGCGCATCGGTGCATTTTCCCGGCTCAGGGATACACTGAAATTATCATCCGTAACCGGCGTTCGTGTTTACAAGGAATTAGCCCGGATCGTTGGTGTTGATATTGACAGTATGAATACTTATGGAAAACGTACCTACATTTCTGACAGCTTGTATTCGATTGCTCTTGGAACACTCGAAATGAATATCTACGAGCAGATGCATCTGTTCAACAGTCTTTACAATAATGACATTATAGCGCAGCCTGCAAAACATCCATCACTGGTTATCAATGATATTACACTTAACGGCGATACCGTACGGATTAATGATACCATTCGCAGATACCACCCTTTTGCTGATTTGAATAATATCAGGCCTACACTACTTGGCATGCATAAAAGATTAGTATCAAATCGTTTTGATGGCCTTACGGATTATGATATTGCTTATACTCAGGACAGCACATCACTTGCACTACCTGATTCAATCTTTTCAAATGATAAATACTGGATTAACACACCGCTTTCAAATTTCGCAAAAAGCGGCACAACCGATGACGTTATCCGGCCTTTTAATGAAAACGCTGCATCAAAAAAACGCACAAACTATGGTATCTGGAATGCGGTGATACGTGTTGACTTTTCGAGATTCAGGGGGTATGGCGAACCGGATATACGAGACATAACGATTGCCTGTATCGGGGAATGTAATACAAAATATACCGGTGCACGCGACGGGAAAACGCTTCATAAATTTCTGTCACAAAATTTGTTAAAAATGGCTGGCACCAAATCTCCGAATGGATTTTTTACACAATACGAAAACTATCTTAAAAAAGCCACACCGGAGTCAGAAAATTGCGGTGTTGCTGAAATTATTGAAACCGAAAACCCGGTACCGGCGGATATTGAGGCTATTGGTGATTAACCGTGTATAAAACTGCTGATATTTCTTTTTGCACAAACACTGAATACAGGTCGTTTTTTGCTTAATACACATCCTGTAAACCAATTCTCTGCGGCAGCCTGGGTATTATATTAAGCCCGTTGCGCTCTGTTTGACCCCTGATTATTTTTAGTGCACAATCGATACAACAGTTTGATAGTGCAACGAGGGCTAAATGGTTAATTTTACAAAAGGTTTGAACGATAGTCAGGCAAAAGCGGTTCTTCATAACGAAGGACCAATCCTGGTGCTTGCCGGTGCTGGAAGCGGTAAAACCAGGGTTTTGACAATGCGTATTGCACGTCTTGTGCATGAAAAACGATGCAATCCCGAAGAGATTCTTGCCGTTACATTCACCAATAAAGCTGCCCGCGAAATGAAAGAACGTGTGGCATCAGAAACATCCCAAAAACTCGCAGATTTGATGACGCTCTGCACCTTTCATAGCCTTGGAGTAAAAATTCTTCGTGAAGACGGAGAACGGATAGGATTGAAAAAGAGTTTTTCGATTATTGATGAACATGATAAAATTGGTACCCTTAAATCAATCATGAGAGCAAATGGTGTCCGAGGGCTTAAAAATGAAGATCCCGAAGAGTTTGCATCCAAAATAAGTCTTGCGAAAAATGCATCACTCGACCCGGATACCTATAAAAATGCAAATCCGGAAGAACGTAAAATCAGCAGAGTATACAGTTCCTATAATTCGATACTTCTTAAGAATCAAACGGTGGATTTTGATGATTTGTTACTGCTGCCGCTTCAGCTTTTTACAAAACATCCGGATGTTCTTGCAAAATACCAGAAACGTTTTGTTTATGTGTCAATTGATGAATTTCAGGATACCAATACGGTCCAGATGAAACTTGCTGCGCTTCTTGCACTGCCTCATAATAATATCATGGTTGTTGGTGATGATGATCAGGGAATCTATTCATGGCGTGGTGCAGAGATTGAAAATATTCTCTCATTTTCAACAAAATTTAAGAAATGTACAACAGTCATTCTGGACAAAAACTACCGCTCGACGCATCAGATATTTGCAGCTGCACATTCGGTTGTCTCAAACAATCGGGTTCGAAAACATAAGGAAATTACAGCTGTAGCCGGTGACGGTGATCCGATCATGCATTACAAGGGTGATGATGAAGAGGATGAAGCAGTATGGATTACCGAGAAAATTGCTGAACACAATGAGCATACATCCTATAGATATAGTGATCATGCCATATTGCTGCGGACAAACGCGATGATGCGTATTTACGAAGAGGAACTACGCCGTAAACGCATACCGTACCAGGTTAGCGGTGCAATGAGTTTTTATGAACGTAAAGAGATCAAGGATATTATTGCATATCTCCGGTTCTTCGCAAATCCCGATGATGAGTTAAGCATGATGCGGGTGCTAAAAGTACCCAACAAAGGTATTACACCGACATCACTTGAGCATCTCGATGAACTCGCTGCACTTCGTAGAATGAGTTTATGGGATGCAATGCTGCGTCACGATGAAGTTGACAAAATAACTGATTTACAGCATACAATTATCGCATCTTTTATTGATTTGTTTAAAAAATTCAATGAAAAATTTGCAACACAATCTATCGCGATTACTGTACGTGAATTACTGCATGAAACCGGCTACCTCGCCCACCTTCAGAAAGCCTACAAGGACGATGATACTTACAAAATGCGAATGGAAAACATTGATGAAATACTTCATGGTATAGAATATTACGAGCATAAGTTTAAAAAGAAAAAACCGACACTCAGCGGATATCTTCAGGAAGTAGCCCTTTTGTCATCAGAGGAAAACGAGGATGATGACAAAAAGACCAAAGGAGTGACCATGATGACACTTCATAAATCAAAGGGGCTTGAATTTCCTGTCGTTTTTCTTGCCGGACTTGACAAGGATTACATCCCGTCACCACGGGCAATTGAAGAAGGTAAAATTGACGAAGAGAGAAGACTGTTTTATGTCGGTATGACACGCGCACAAAAAAGGCTCTATCTTACCTATCCGGGTACGAAAGTGTCCAGAGGAAAACAGAAGAATGTCACCCCCTGCCCCTTTTTACGCGAAATCCCGGAAGAGTTCCTTGATGGAAAAATAGGCCAGAAGCAGGATGAAGAGAAAATGCAATATATGGACAATTTCTTTAAGGAGATGCAGGAAAAATTTAAAGACCATACTGAAAAAAATGAGGATGATTAACATTGTTTGCAATCAATCAACGCATACCTTATTTTATCCAACTTATTAAAAATTATCCTGAAAAAAACGGGATGTACAACGTTTAACACAATAGCACAGGAGCACATCATGTCATTTAATGATATTGCAGCAGCTAATTTTGAAACCCGTATTAAACAAAATCCATATCCGGGACGTGGAATTATTATTGGTAAATCTGATGATGCAACCTGGCAGATTGTATACTGGATTATGGGACGCAGTACAAACAGTCGTAACCGTCGTTTTGTTGTGGATGGAACCGATATGAGGACTGAACCTGTTGATTTGAGCCAGCTCACTGATCCAAGCCTTATTATCTACGATGCAATGCTCGAACTGCCGGGTTTATTTCTGGTCAGCAACGGTGACCAGACCAGAACAATTTATGATACAATAGCTACAGGTAACAGTTTTGAAGATGCACTGATGACCCGTATGCATGAACCTGATGCACCCAATTTTACCCCAAGAATAAGCGGTATGATCGACTTACGAAACAAGACACCGCGCGTTACTATGAGTATCCTGAAATCGAGCATTTTATCAAGTAATGTATCTGACAGGAATTTTTTTCGTCTTCAGTTTCCGGTAAGCGGTTTCGGATATGGAATTACAACGTATCAGGGTGATGGTAATCCGCTGCCAAGTTTCAGCGGTGAACCGGTATTGCTTCCGCTCAAAGGAAATGCGCCACAGATTATTGATACATACTGGAATGCATTGAATCAGGACAATCTTGTTTCTCTTGCAGTCAAGACAGTTTCTTCAGTTGACAAAAGTAGTCTTATTATTATCAGGAACAAACACGATTAATGTAGATAGTGCCGAGAAGACTAAAAACGAACACACACAATGTCAACCATAACATTGGTTGACATTGTGTGTGTATATCTACGAAAGCAGTTTCTTTTCACTGGCGCCCAAACCAGCCCTAAATACCACTGCCATGTTCGAAAAAATCCGAGAGGACATCAACTGCTGTTTTTTCATCATCACCATTTATCGACACAACTACTTCAGTTCCCTGCTTGGCGTTGAGTAATAACAGTTCAATAATCGAACAGCCATCAGCTTTTTGACACCCTTTGCAGATAACAACATCACTCATGAACTGCTGACATTTTTGTGAAAGCACCATTGCAGGTCTTGCATGCAATCCCTGAGATTCATTAACGATGAACTTTTTTGTTATCATAACCACTCCTTACTACATAATATAAGCTTGTTTATAAATTTTATCAACATTTTATTTTTACAAAAATCAACAAGTGCGATTATATTATTTTCAGAGTGTTGTTGTAACAGGTGTTGCGAGGATTTCTATTTTTGAAATATTCAATTATATCATACACTTACATGTATTTTGATACAATTGACACTGAAACGGTGTGTAAAGAGTACAATCGTTTCGGAAAAATGCGCCGGAGTAACACTCAATAGCACTGCAATGATTATCAATTGCGGGGAACTATACATTTGTAAAAGGTGTCAGTAAATACGATGAAAAAAGCAATATACTCCTTTTCCGGTGATCCGATTACGTATGGTCATATTGACATTATTAAACGGGCAGCAAGTACCTTTGATGAGGTGATTGTAGGGATTGGAAGCAACCCAGACAAACAGTATATGTTTACACTTGAGGAGCGCACTGAAATGGCAGAGCGGTCACTCCACGGAATCAGGAATGTTACTGTCAAGGCATTTACGGGTTTGCTGGTTGATTTCGCCTACGAACAGGATGTACATGTTATTGTAAAAGGTGTCAGAAATGCACAGGATTTTGCCTACGAAAATATGCTGCATCAGCTTGGTGCAAGCCAGAAACTTGGTATTGACACATACATTCTTTTTGCAAAACCGGAGCTTGCACATATCAGCTCAAGTGGTGTGAAAGCGCTTCAGAAGGAAAACGGGTTCATTCAGGAACATGTTCCCCTTTATGTCAAACAGGCCATTGAAGCAAAGATGGCCGGGCAGTATATCATCGGAGTTACGGGAGAAATCGGGACAGGAAAATCGTTTTTAAGCAAATGTTTTCTTGAACTTGGTGAAAAACAGAAAATAGAGACCCACCACATCGATCTTGACGAAATAGGACACAGGATTCTTGAGGATCTTACAGAACCGCAATATGTAAAAATAAGAAATCAGATAATAGGTACCTTCGGAAAAGAAATCGCAGGTCAGGGCGGGATGATCGACCGTAAAAAACTCGGTCAGGTGGTTTTTAATGATGCTGCAGCATTGATAAAACTGAATGCTCTTTTAAAGAAACCCATTTTAGTGCGTCTTAAGCGGGAATTGTACGGAAAATCGGGTCTTATTATTCTGAATTCTGCGCTGCTTATTGAAACCGGAACCGTAAATGTATGCAATAACAATGTCATTTTATTAGAGTGTTCAAAGGAGACTCAGGAAGAACGTCTGCTTGAACGCGGATTGACAAAAGCACAAATCAAACGCCGTCTTGAATCACAATACTCATTTCTTGAAAAGAAAAAGATTATTGAGATTGCAATCAATAACGATAATCACGGACGGTTATGGATTGTAAAGAACGACGGGAAACTGAGCGAGAAGTCGCTGATGTCAACATTCAAAGCGATAGTGAGTGAGTTGAAGTTAAAAGCATGATTGTAGAGAGTACCCGTGTATAATAATTACCTGGTTATTCCAGCTCCACTCTTGCGACTGCCGTTGAAAGAACCGTTCTCTATCCAACCATCCCAGGTCGCTTTTGTAAACGATATTTTCCAGTTACCATAAGAATTGCCGTTATTGAATACACCGTTCATGGTGAGATTAAATGGCGAAGATTCAATTGATCCTGATGAATCGGGCGGATAACCAGCTATTCCAGTTACATTAATTACAACGCTTGTTGTCTCAATCGAGGCAGAACCACTCAAAAATTTACATGTAACAGCATTTCCATAAAAATTATATACCCATTTTCCACTGACAGCAACGGTACCATTTGAAAGTGAATCAAAGAAAATTGTTGCAGTACTTGACATATCTTTAGTATCGCTAACACTCCACTCTTCAGTGCTGACAACAGCAGGTGAACTTGCAGGATCTTTTTCACAAGATACAAAGAGCAATACAGAAATCATTGTACTAAATAATAGATACCTCATTGTGGTGCCCCCTAATTAAATAATCGGATATCAAGAGATACTTTAAGATTTATTTCAGATATTAAAATATTTAAAATTTCAAATAAAAACAATGTATTATTTATTTCTGCCGGAATCGTTTGCTTGTTTAGAATTTACAAAATAAAAAAGGATCCCAGAACTTACTCTGAGGCCCTTCTTATTTTAAGCTGGTCAGGAGGGATTTGAACCCCCGACCCAGTGGTTAATCCCGATTCGCATCGGGACCGACTGAGTATGTTATTGGTTTTCGTCCTGTTTACTTTCACAAAACTTGATGCGTCAATGCTGCATTCCCATTTCCGTTTTTTTGTTTACAAAACAAAGAAGGATCTCAGAACTTAATCTGAGACCCTTCTTATATTTAAGCTGGTCAGGAGGGATTTGAACCCCCGACCCAGTGGTTAACAGCCACTTGCTCTGCCGACTGAGCTACTGACCAGTGTATTTCGGCTTTGATTTTTGCTGAATTAGAATTATATTACCCTAACATCAGCGTTACTTTCAAATGATGCTTAAATATAGATAATTCACATAATGATGTCAAAAACTTTTTACAAAAAAAACACTTTTTTTTCGTTTTTCCTTTACTTTGTTTATTTGATGTTCTTCTCAGGATGTTCGGACGGTACATTACCCGTAAGTCCTGATGAATCAAATAGAACTGATCACCGTTACGTTTACACTGTTGCTATCAATGCACTGCACAAAGACTCTATTCTTTTCTCATTAACAGCCTGGTCATCAAGAGATTTTATACTCCCCTACCATTACTTCGATAATCCGGTTCATCAACACCTCGACACGGTTGTACATCACCTGTCGATAACTGATTCAGAAAACAGAACCATCAGCTACTCGACATCAACAGTTACCATTGGGGCAACGCAAAACATAGTACTTCATCTGGCAGGTACCGTCTCCTACCCGGTAACAATCAACTATACAATCGATCCGGATGCAATAGATAAGGATGAGGCACTTGGACTGGATGCCGCTACATTAACCGATTCGTCACTTCTTTTCCTCGGTAATGCCATTTTTATCATTCCCCGCTTATCAACCTCACTTGAGCAATTCTGGCGGAGCGGAGCTCAGATCAGCGTCTCCGTTTACAACAAGTCATCACTATCTTTATTCGGAATCCCATCAAATGGTAAATTCACATGTAATAACGTCTATGAACTGATTTTTACTCAGTTATATTTATGTAAATCATCATTCTATAACGGTATCGGCGGGGGAATACAATTCAATCTTCTGGAATTTGAGCAGAATCTGACTCCGCAGGATTCGATTCAAATCATCGGTAACAATGTTACCGGCATTTTAGATACAATTGCTTTACATTTTGGCAATTTCTATAATGATCAGCTTTCGATGCACTTCTCCCGGATCGGCGGAGGTCTCGAAGGACTTTTCAGCTTTGCACAACTTGATTGCTCCAGCCCATCCTTTTATTATGTAATAGCCCATGAAGCACTTCACCAGTTTACCGGAATACGCTGTGGCGAATATGATGATCCCTGGTGGAAAGAGGGTGCCACGACGTATTTATCATACCTTATCGCAGTTCGCCTCGGACTTTTTCCTAAAGACGAATTCCGGAATTATATATCGAAACAGTTTGCATTCTCCGATTCATCATCGTTTAACGTAGCACTCTCCGATCCATGGTTGCGCACCAACATGTTTTCATCTGGTAAATGGGATATTGTTTATACAAAAGGGGCACAGGTCATGATGCTGCTTGATTACAAAACAAGAGTTGCATCTGACAACAGGTATTCTGTTGAGGATGTCATGTCGTATCTTGTTAAACAGTTCGATGGCAGTGCATTTCATCGCAAAGACCTGCTTGATGCATTTGTGAAATTTGGTAATCCGGACGTGAACGACATTTTCAACACCTACATTGACATTGCGGGAGAGCATCCGTCCGACTCGCTGCTTACGGCTACTTATGGGAAGCTTGATTCGCTGGGGGCGTTTGGGGGACAGGGGGAGTGGACAGAATCCAGAATCCAGAATCCAGAATCCAGTAGCAAGTAGCAAGTAGCAAGTAGCAAGTAGCAAGTAGCAAGTAG
>CAYMGX010000019.1:0-43440 GCA_964390065.1 uncultured Fibrobacter sp.
ATTTTGATAAATACTACTTTTGTAAGTGATGGAAAAAGGATTCCAAGCAGTGCACAACCATAGAATAAACCCTGAGCGATCATCAGCCAGAAATATAGGGGTGATACAGCAAATAGCATGATATTTACGATTAATGCTGTACAAAGAAACACCGGTACAAGCCAGCGCATTAGTTTATGGGATATATACTGATAGGTAAACAGGCCAAATTTAAAAACGTTTAAAAACTCAGGGTGATTGAAAAAAACGGTCAATCCACGAAGAACAGTTCGAACTTTTCGCTGAAACTCCCGGGATTTATCCTTGATATCCTGATAATAACCGATTGCGTTAGGATCGCTTACACCACGCATCCCTTTTTTCATGCTGCTAAGCAGTGTGCGGAAATCGCTCTGCATCTTTGGTGAGAAATCCTCACATACCTCTTTTCGGGCTGCAAAAAAAGAACCGCTCAGTCCCACAACAGAATTACATCGCGATTCAAGGGTGCGAAGCCACATTTCGTACTTAACATAAAAACCTTCACCGCCAACATCAGTGCCATCATCTGAAATCATCTTGTCTTCACTGCTGACACATCCGATCTGAGGATCTGCGAAGTTTGAAACAATTTCCTGCAGCCCTTTCGGATCAAGGCGGGTCGCAGTATCTGAAAAGACAACTATCTCGCCACTGGCAATTTTTACTGCCTGAGCCTGTGCATTTTCTTTGCCTTTTCTATCCGGAACCTCAAAGAGTACAACACCACGGTCGGCATATTCCCGAACGATATCATGTGTTTTATCGGTAGAACCATCAGAAGCTATAATTACCTGTAGTTTTTCGCGCGGGTAGTCAAGTTTCATTGTGTTTTCGAGTTTTTCACGTATTCGCTTTTCTTCATTATATGCAGTAATAATTAGCGAAACCATAGGAGTAATCGGTGCCCTCAGTACTTTTTTGCGGCGAAATAGTGAGAGAAACGTTAATGTCAACGGGTAGCCAAAATAGGCGAAAAAAGCCAGGAATATCGAAATCCAGAGGATAAGAATCAACGATTGCATTTGTACTCAGGTTTCCTTTTAGTATAAGAAGATAAACCACAACGAACATCAACACGCCCCCCACTTCATCAGGTATTCCCAAGGGGACTTGTGAACTAATTTTCTAAAAATATTCATCACTTGTCGGTGAATATGTATGCCATTCTTTTAGTAAGGTAAATTTTTCATAACCACAGAGGACACGGAGAACACAGAGACGAAAAGTTAAGACTTTATTTTTTGCTCTGTGTTCTCCGTGTTCTCTGTGGTTTATAAAATTTGTGCATAAACACACCATTTCGATATGAAGATGCAATACATAGTTCCCGGTCTGAATTGGTTATCTTTTCATATTTTTCTTGATTTCATTGATTCGACTTAAAGAAAGCCCGGTAATCTTACGTATATCTGAAGTGCTGATATTGTTTAGAATCATCTTTTCAGTAACTTCAATATCACGTTTCTCGATCCCCTTTTCAATTCCTTTTTCAATTCCCTTCTCGAGAATTGATTTTTCCCAATTTTTAGTGTTTGTTTCAAGCATACTTTTTACCTCGGTTAAATCTTCAATGTTTTTGATCATTTTCGAATCTGATGCAATATTATGAATCTGGTATATACGGTCCAATATTGCCCGTATGATTTCAATACCATCTTTTTTTATGCTCCTTGAATACAACATCAGCGTGACGTGATTTTTCGGAAACCGGAATGAACTTTGTGTTAAGTTTTTTAATTGATGAGAAATCCAGTTCATTAACAAAATCCTCATGCACAAATGAACGAAGTAATTCCTCAACAATCCTTGGATCGCTGAAAATACGCGTATACCATTTATCATGATGTCGTGACATACCTTAAAAATATATAAATGATGATGTTGGCAGATAGAAATAAAAAAATCCGGAACACAATAGCGCTGGGCTCCGGATTTTATAGAAAAAAGACTGTTTGATCGCTTAAAGGTAAGGGTAGTTTAGTTTCTGATTATCTCTCCACTAATCAAATACTTTGTTTCAACACCACCAGTATTTTGTGAAAAATAGAGACCGCGTGATTTGTCAATTTTTAACAATGAAGTTTTCTTAAGTTTTGAAGTCTGCACTTTTCCCGCAGGAATCGTTCTTACAGCATTGCCTTTTATCATGCCAATTTTCTGTGTTGAAATCACAAAATTATCAAAATAGCGATTTTGTTCTTTGGGTGATCCACCATTCCAGTAACAATCAAGCATGACCTCATTGATTAGGCAACTATCAGATCCCCGAAGGTCGACATTAAGCCGTTCAACAATAAGCTCGTCATCAGCCCACATTCTATACAGGCCATCCTTTTTACCTGGTGTATTAAGAAGTACTTCCATTTCGAAACAAACCCATCTTCCGATATTTGCTTCATCTGCAAACGAAAAGTTCGATTTTGCAATGGGCAACCATCCGCTTTTTGCTTTTACATCTGCAACTACTAAGTTACTATTTATCCAGTAGTTAACAGAAAATGTCGATGCCCAGTCGCCACTTCTCTGACGATAACGCACGCGTGCCATCTTTTCGGGAAAACCGGAAAAGCCATCTTCAAATTTATGATAATACCGCATAAATAAGTGTGATGGAAAGCCTTCTTTGCTTACGCGAATGATCCATCCGGCACCAACCATGCCACTTGTGTAATGCTGCCTGAGAGCTCTCGTACCGCTAACAGCATCAGTTGTTACAACGGAAAATCCGGATGTATCAACGTCCTGATAATTTGTTTTAAGCGCAGCACCACTCTCGAAATCATCAAACCAGAGCCATTCCGGGTGATCAGCCCAGCGTTCTGTCAAATTCCCTGCATTTACAATAACACATGCATTAAAAATTATTCCTATAAATCTGATAAATACAGTTTTTATCATACTCATTCCTGTTAAAGAGTTACAATTAAAAATTATTTCAATCCCCCTTAATGCTACAACTCAAAATATTGGTTTTTCAATTTTTTTTAATCCATCTACTGAAAAACATACATTAAATATAAATGTAACAATGTATCTTCACTATATGGCATTACAACAGTTAAAAATGATAGTAAGAAAGACTATTGCAGGTGCGAAGTGCCAGCTTGGTGTTTACCAATCGCAGTATAAACGATTGGCGAAATGCGGGAATTCGGTAATTCTGATGTATCACAGGATCATTGCACCGGAATCAGTTGTTGGTCACGTAGAACCCGGAATGTATGTCCGGCCAGAGACGTTTTTAATGCATTGCCGCGTGTTAAAGCACTATTTTGATGTTGTACCCCTTACTGAGCTTAATTGTTCAAAGAACGCTTTATCATCGAAACCCCGATGTGCAATTACCTTTGATGATGGTTGGGCTGATTTTTATCAAAACGCATTTCCAATTCTTAAAGCAGCCCACTTGCCATCAACGGTGTATCTGCCAACAAATTTTATTGGTACTGATATGCAGTTCTGGACAGATACTTGCGCTGCAATTCTTAAAAAGATCTGTCATGAAAAACAGGAACTGCCTTATCAGGGAACGAGTCCGGTAATCAGGGAAATACTTCAGATTAAGGGTGATTATATCTCCTGTGTTGATTCGGTAATTAAGATGCTTAAACCTTATTCGACGGGTGAAATCAAAAAAATACTTGATGAACTTGCACAGTATGCAGGCTGCTCACATACGTCATTGCAGACCTTTATGACATGGAATGAAGTAAAAACCTGTCTTGATTCGGGTCTTGTCACATTTGGTTCTCATACTGCAAATCATCTGATTTTAACTGCCGAATCCCCGCAAGCTATTCATAATGAGCTACTGGTTTCAAAGGAGAAGCTAATTAATGAACAGGTTGCAAATCCGGCAGATATTTCATTCTGTTATCCAAATGGGGATTATTCTCAGGAAATCGCACAGATGGTAAAAATGGCTGGATATTCCAGTGCTGTAACTACAAAAACCGGATGGAACAGCGCAACGAGCGACAAGTACAGTTTGCGACGCATCGGGATGCATCAGGACATGACCAGTACCAGGTTGTTAACTATGGCACGGCTTGCAATGCAGTAGCACTCATATTTCCCTGTTGTATAGGGCAATTCTAATGGCTTGGTATTTTTTCTGATTCTGTCACGAATTTTGCCAGATTATCCATAAAAGTCTTTGATAGCTGGACTTTTTTGTTGAGATCTGTTTGTAGTCGCGTTTAATGGGCACGAATTTCTCCTTGTCAATACTAAGTTGACGACATTGGTAGAAGAATGGTAATGATAACTTGTGTTATCTCCCAGAGAGAGTTATTTTTAGCAGGAAGTTTTGTTGTTTACCAAAAAATATAAATTTAATAGAATACCTATGAAAACGATTCTCCATACAATAGATACTACAGGCCCCGGTGGTGCTGAGACAATATTTCTAAATCTTGTTGAAAAGCTTACAGTTGATGGCTATAAAAATATTGCGTTAATAAAAGGCCCTGGATGGGTTGAGGAGCAGCTTAAAAAACGTAGCATAGAGTATTATATTTTAAAACCATCAGGTTTTTTATCGATTAATTATTATATCCAGCTTTTTAGTTTTGTCAGGCGACATAAGGTGAAACTTGTACAGGCACATCTTCTGGGCTCAATACTTTCTTTTTCGATAGTGTGTTTTCTTTGTCGTCTTCCACTTGTTGCCACGTTGCATGGTCAGGTCGATATTAACCCTGATGAACGAGCTATTAAAATCAAGCAATGGATTATGGCAACCGGGGTTAGTCAATTAGTCGCTGTAAGTAAAAATCTTGCAGAATACATACAATCTCGCGGGCTGTTTAAAGAAAAAAAAATCGAGATCATATACAATGGTATCGAAACAGAACGGTATTTCAGGACCAATGCAAAAGCGCTTTTAAAGCAATTAGGAATTGCAGATAATGTGGTGCTTATAGGCAGTCTCGGCAACGTACGTCCAGCAAAAAACTATAATTTGCTTATTGAGGTTGCTGCGCTGTTACAGACAAGAATGCTCGATCGACAGATCCATTTTGTTATTGCGGGTCATAAACACCCAAAGTTGATTGAATCGTTAAATTCGTTTTCAAATGAACTAAATGTAAGTGAGTTCGTTCATTTTATAGGATTTTATGATAACACCCCTGATTTTTTAAGCCAATTGGACATTTTTCTGTTGTGCTCCTCATCGGAAGGTTTTTCTATAGCTACAATTGAAGCAATGGCTGCAGGGGTGCCTGTGATTGCAACAAAGTGTGGTGGACCGGAGGAGATTGTAACACATGATGTTAATGGGATATTAGTAGAGACAAATAATGCTGTGGCAATTGCAGATGTGATACATAAACTTTTAACGAGTGATACGTCACGGTTGACAACAGAAGCAAAAAGACATGTGAAAGCAACTTTTTCGTTAGAATTGATGATTTTGAGATATCGGGAGGTTTTTTGCAGATGCCTCACCTCTCAGCCTCCTTTCCTCTAGGAATTGGAGATGAGATGTCCAAAATGCAAGATGGGACGAGAAGTGTTTAATTTTATAAATAATCGGTATGGGTCAAAAATTGGATTTTTACGTTTTGTAAAATACCAGATTTTATTTATGCTTGGAATATATAAAACGTATATAGAAATCGATTTTTCACAAGTAAAACGATTCGTTTTTGTTTGTAGCGGGAATATCTGTCGAAGCGCACTAGCGGAAGCAGTTATGAAACAATGTGGTGGAAGTGCAGGCTCATTTGGGCTTGATACCCGTGGAGGTGATCCAGCGGATCCAAGAATGGTTGCTTTTGGTAAAAAATTCGGGTTTGACTTATCAGAGCATTCAACATGCAGGGTAAATCAATGCAAAGTAATTTCCGGAGACCTGTTAATTGGAATGGAGCCTAAGCATTGCATAAAACTGCGTAAACTCTATCCTGAGAATCAGGTCACTTTGCTTGGTATTTGGTCCAATTGCAAAAAAGTGTATATTCATGATCCGTATTCAACAAAGAATCTGTTTTTCACCAAGAGTGCGGGGGATATTGTTTTTGCAACAGAAAGTTTATTTAAGCATTATAAAACTCAAAACATGAATTAATA
Source organism: uncultured Fibrobacter sp. (assembly GCA_964390065.1). Lineage (GTDB taxonomy): Bacteria > Fibrobacterota > Chitinivibrionia > Chitinivibrionales > Chitinispirillaceae > JAAZBG01. Next base: position 6,097 of record CAYMGX010000019.1, read on the forward strand.
AATATTAATTTAAGGAAATTTGATAAAAGAAATTTAATTAAAATGTAAAAGCATAAAAATGAAAAGGCTCAAAGTTTTTATTACTTAAAACTGGACGTAACATCCGAAACCTAATTTGGACCAGTCAGATATCAGACTTAATCACGTAACTGAATAATGAAAATAAAGCGCTCGGTATTTATTGAAATTATTCTGCAACAAGAAACTGTGCAAAAGTACCAAAAGAGGTTTTTGTTTTATTTGTTTGTATCAGAAGGATTCGCCGGATAATTACACAATATAATGAAATTTATACTTGTTAAATTTCATAAATAGACTTAATTTTACAGTGTCTATCTGTTGCATAATATGTAGTTATGCACTATTATAAGAGTTTTTGAACAAAGACGAGAATGAAAGTATTAGTTCAAAACAGAGATAAGGGAGCTTTACTTTATGCGTAAAATAATACCAATTATTATTGTTACATATAATAAACTTGAACAATTTACAATTCCTTGTATTGAATCAATTATTAAAAATACATCTGAGCCTTTTAAAATAATATTAGTTGATAATGCCTCATCAGATAACACAGCCGAAATAATAAAATCAAAGTATAAATTTATAGATGTATTATCAAATAAGAATAACTCGGGATGGGCTGGAGGTAACATCATTGGAATTAATCATATTACGAATAATTATGATTACGATTATTTTTGTTTACTGAATAGTGATACACTTACAACTTATAACTGGTTAGATAAACTTGAGTATCTACTTGATAGTAATATAAAAGCAACTTCTATAATTCCAACAGAAAGAGTTTTAAACACTAATTTACTAAAAAACATTTACATTAATTACTTGTCAGAAAATAAAACGTTTCAAAAGATACTTTCCGCAACACCTTTAAAATTATTAAAAGGTAAGGGAATTTCGATGGCAAGTGAAGTAAAGCCTGTTATTCATGAACGTACTGATTTCAAGGTAAAAGAAGTAAATGAAATTAACAGTAAGTTAGAAAAGAAGTATAGAAACAAGGTTGAAAAATCAGCATTTATCAAATCCGGATATTGTGTCTTATTAAAAAAATGTATACAGAATGAATATGTTTACTATCTGGAAAACTTTGAGTCTTTGTTCCCAGCCAAGTCAATAGAGTATTGGCGTAAAATTTCTGTACAAAAAAACATGGAACATTTAGTTGCAAAAGGCACGTATGTTTATCATTATAGGGGAGGGAGTGGGGGATATTTTATTTGAAAAATGATAGATTCATAGCAACATAATTTTTGAAGTCTAATTCAAAAAAAATAAATCTTTATGTCTGCAATTTGAAATGAAAACATTGCAAGTAATGTACTACTTCTATTCTTAACATTTACAACAGGGGTGGATTTTAGTCACCAAAGAAGTTTTGTGTTCTTAAACTAAATTACCACTTTTTAAACTACTATGTTCTACCAATACTGTTGAGTAAATGCGTTCCATATTGTCTGCAAATACCTGAGGCGAATAACGCTCTGCCACCATCTGCCTACCGGAAGCAGCGAGCGTTTGACGCAGATCGTTATCTTTAGCCAAACGTACAATTGCAGTTGCAAATTCTGTGGTATTAAAGGGATCAATCAAGATACCATTCTTCATATTATCAATAATTTCACAAGGCGCTCCAAAGCGCGAAGCAATAACTGCAGCACCAGCTGCCATAGCCTCGGTTATAACGAGTCCAAAAGGCTCCGGCTCGATTGAGCTGTGAACAACAACATCGCAATATGACATAATGCGAAGTACTTCTGATGAATGTCCGGTAAATTTAACTTGATCTGTAAAATTATTGTCGCAAACATATTGCTCGAGACTACGCCGGTAGGATTGTGAAAAACCTTCGACATCATCCCCTATTATTAACGCCACGATATTTTTGTGTTCAGTAATTGCTTGTCGAAATGCTTGCAAAAACTCTTGTTGCCCTTTCCATCGTACCAGACGTCCAACATGGCCAAACACAACCTGTCCAGATGTTACTCCGAATTTTGCTAAATAATCCCATCTTTCAGTTAAGTCAGGCACAAACTCTGGTGCCGGGTTGGGGATAATGCTGACTCGGGTAGGGTCAAGCCCGCGTTTAATTGCCTCTTGCGCCACGAAATTTGAAATTGAGATGATACGTTGTGCACGTTTCACTTGTTGATGTTTGTAGTATTTAGTATCATTTAAACCATGAAGATGAATTACCACTGGAATATTTAACCAATGTGCGACATTAGATGCGCAACCATCATTATTATTGTGGATCAAATCTGGACGATGTAACCATAACCGTAACATCAATATCAACCATGGCACAAAGTTTGCGCATATTTCCACAATGGTAAATGAATAAATCCATATTTTAAAGAACCATTGCCAATCAAAGGGGCACTTTCCTATCCATCGCATACGTTCAACATAATTCAACTTACGTTTGAAATGAAAAAAAACATCTTCGGGTTTAAACAATGCTTTAAGTGATACATCATCTAAACCACTGACAAGTAGCGGTTCAAACCGTGATCGATCAATGTTGTTAAATAGGTGTGCTAAAACTACAACAGAGCCCCCGAATGCTGCCGAACCGTCAAAAAAGAGTATCTTGATCTTTGGTGTTGTGTCGATACGGGTGTTTTTACGCATAATTTAGAATTCAATGATTTGTTGAAATGAATAAGTTAAAACTGTAATGCCTTCCAAATAACATAGTATATAAATAGTTATATTTACCAACAAATAAGATAGTATGCTATAAAAAAAGAATTTTCTTTCATCGGAGAAAATAACGTTTATAAATTTTTTCTGCACCTTGCGAAACAAATGCTGGTTGTTTTTTTTTAGATAAGACATACACAGTACTTAACATAAAAGAAATATCGCATTTTTTCATTATTTCATAGATACAGATTTTTAAAATATATTCTTTTGTTAGTTTTTCCACTTAAATAATACAACATGGGTATGCACTTGACTCCAGTACCCACTATACATTGCGTTAAAACGGTAAAATCTCTGGCTCACTATGTTCAATTCCTTTTCTCGTGATTGGTGGGGTTGCTACTGCTTGCTCACAAAGTCTATAGAATAACTTTCCCCGTGATCCCGATTTCCTTCGATTAAATCTAAATGAATATTCGTCAAGGTAATAGTCCAAATGCTTCGGCTTTACTGCACCCTGATATGTTCCTAACAGCCAACGTTTGAATAAGGACGATATCAAATGACAGTGACTTAATGGGTCTTCACCAACACTTGCGGTTGATTTTGTCTTGATATGTTTATAGCCTAAAGATGCTACATTGTTATAACCATTCCACGCATCTGTATGAATAGTGCTTCCGCATTCTATGTTTTGGCTGATAAATTCTTCGATACATTCTGATGAGGCGTTTGTAACTTGCGATAATCGAATTCTACCAATTTTATTCTTGATAGTGCTAGTAAATTCAACCGCAACCATAACAAGTGTTTTGCCATCGGCACCTCGTCCGCGCTTACCGATTTTATCACCCCCAACATAGGTTTCATCAACTTCAACATTTCCTGTTAGTTTTTCTCTACCCGGTCGCACCATTGCGCGTCTTAGCTTATGCAACCATTCCCATGCGGTATTGTAGCTTCCTATACCAAGCACCCTCATTAAACCTAATGCGTTTGCACCATATTTTTGACTTGTAATGTGCCACATTGCATGAAACCAAAGTTTCAAAGGCTTATGCGTATCCTGAAAAATTGTACCGGCTGTAAGGGATATCTGAAATCCACAGATTTTACAAGTATAAAGCCCTCGCTTTGATAGCCATACCTCTTTACAGCTACAAATAGGACAAACTACACCTGAAGGCCATCTGATTTGCTGAAGATAATTCCAGCAATCCGCATCAGTTTTAAAACGTTGCTCAAATTCGAGTATGTTTTTAGGATAGTCTTCCATACCATAAATCTATATATTGTAGCAACTGGAGTCAACTGCATACCCATGTAATACAATTATCAATTACCTAAATAAAGTTGTTGTGTTATACAGTATTCATAGATATTTTCAAGGATATGTATTCTTGAAAATATTTAACATTCGTGTGCTAGAGAATATTAACTATTGGCCTTAGACATAACAATATTGTTTTTGCTTTAAGGAAAATAATTTAAACTATTAAAATATGTGTTTTTAATATATCAAATAATATAAGGTATATTTCGTGAAAGTTGTTATAGTACTTCCATTTGTATCATCCCATTTTATTGGAGGATTTAGAGTTCATTACGAGTATGCCAACAGGCTTGCACTTAAAGGACATTCTGTCACTGTTGCGCATATGCAATATATTAACATATTCAAACTTAGACCAATATTGGGTATGATCAGATCAATGATTTTTGGTGTTAAAGGAAAAATTTCATGGTTTCCATTTAATAAATTTGTGAAAATTACAATACTACCAAATAATTTTTTACTTCCAAGGTGTGATGTATTGCTTTTAACCCATTGGCATACTGCGGAAGTATTTGGCAGTCGCCATGATAAATCACTTTTAATTGCTCAAATCGCCTATGATTATGAATTATGGATGGTTGCTGATACTCAAAGAAAAGCTCGTATGGAAAAAGCATTTTTAAAATCCGACATTCTTTTTTCAACATCTAAAGTCGTTACTACTATGCTTCTGGCTTCAGGAAGAAAACCTGACGCAATAATTCATTGTGGATATGATTCTTCGATTTTTCGTGTCACAAACGATCCTGGTAATCGGGAAAATGTAATTGGAATACTCTTAAGAGAGCATCCCACAAAAAGAGTTACAGATGCAATTCTTGCTCTTGAAAGTATATGGGAGCCAAATAAATTCAGGGTAATTGCAGGAGGAAAATGGACTGGAAGTTTACCGCATTGGATTGAAAAAGTTGATATTTCTACAGATGAAAAGTTATGTAAATTCTACAATACCATGTCCATTTTTATATTACCATCCGAATATGAAGGATGGGGACTTCCAGCTGTTGAAGCACTTGCGTGTGGAGTTGCCGTAATATCAACAAGAAATGGCGGTATTGAAGATTTTTTAGAACATGAAATAAATTCAGTCTTAGTTACACCAAAGACTCCAGAAGAAATCGCCCTCGCCGTGAGCAACCTATTAGAGAATGAATCGTTTCGAAAAGAAATCATTACAAAAGGACTCGAAACTGTAAAAAAAATGGAATGGGAAACACCAACATCTGTATTAGAACAGACTTTACTGAAAAAAATACAATTACCTATAAATAAGTAGTGTATATCCTTAAATAGGCAATTTTTCCTTCAGTATAGCGATAAGCAACTCATAATCATTTTGGTCACTCAAAAAGACATTTGGATATTGAGCAGATCTGGTGAGGTAACGAATGAAACTAATATATACTATAATGTTAAATAATTCTTCAGGAATGCCAAACTGTAAAAAAATTGCGTAATAATCATTATCCCTTGTTCCGTTTATAATCGCGCTAAATGCTGATGATACAGTGTATCCTTTCTCAATTCTCTCTTTTTGAACAAACAGGTTTAATAAATCAATTCCTGGAAAGTCACTGGACTTTCCAGTATCCCAATCAATAACTCCTTGCATCATTCCAGTGTGAGGATCAACTACTATGTTTCCATAACCATAATCCCCATGAGACACAACCAGAGGAATTTTTTTTCCTATCAACTGATCCTGCACAGTAAAAATCATATTCTCTATTTGTTTGCGAAATTTAGTGGAGATAACGTCACAGTTTGCTAAACGTGCAAAATCATCAGCAAATAAACTGGTTAATTGTGTAACATTCAACATAACAAGTTGTTGGGTTGCGTGATGCAAATGCAGTAAAAAATCTACGGAATCACGAAAAATAGGTCTACGAAGTTTCTGGCTATATTTCTTCCATGCAATAATGCCTGAGATCATTGTTTCTACATAAATGATACTACCGGCAAATTCTTTGCGACAGATTGGCCGTGGCAATTTATTAATAATTAATTCTGGTAGACCAACGTAAGAGCGAAGATATTCCAGAAAAGAATGGTTTTTACTTACGATATTATCAATAGTGTTATCAGAAACCAATCGGACAATAAAATTGCTACCAGTATTTTTCTCTGTTATAAAAAGGACAAGAGCACCACGAAGCCTGATGTCCAACCGCTCCAAGACCATGTTTGCGCTTGGAAGTTGTAATGTACTTATTATTTGAGCATTCATCATCTTCAAAAGATCTGATGATCCTATAGAATCTGGCCTGGCCAAAAAAATGTAACCTTCAACAAGGGCACTATACGCACCTATCGTAAAAAATAAATGGTGCAAAGGTTGAGATAAATTCGGTAGTTCAAATTTCTTACTTTGCGCAAAAACTAACTCTTCAGGACGTTCCAAATGAGGCTGCGGCAAAAAAATACGGATAGCTTTAAAACCTGCGAGTTGTAATGATTTTTTATAACCAGATTGACGATACCATAGTTTATTATAAAACAAACCAAATTTACCATGTACAAAGTTCTTAAAATTATGTAATGAATAAATATTTTCAGCAAAAAACAAGATTAAACCAGTTGGTGTCAATAATTGTCTAATCTGCTTTAAATCAGATTGAAGCGACGGTCGTGAGTTTGCAGAAGAAGAATGGTACAATATTAAATCATATACTGCTGACATAGTAGTAACGGATGGAATCTGATCCTCAAAATGGGTCTCTTTAAACAAATCATTGCAGTAAGAAAGCTTATTTCCTATAACTAAAACTTTACATTTAGTGGGTAAGCCCATTGCAAAAAGCAAGTTGCTGCCGATATGGTGTTGACTTTTAGTTTTAATACATGTATCAGACAATCGAAGGACTCCAATCGGTGGGTAATATAACGTTAATGCGTTTCATGAATTCTTTTCATTAACAACTTAGTTTATAGATTTTTATAATTAGTTTATTTGGTAGAAGCAAAATTAACAGTCGTAAAAAAGCATGTAAAATAAAGTTTGGAAACAGTAATGCACTTAAATAATATTTTTTTGCAATTCTATATTCTTGATTATGAACATAGTTATTTGCAATTCCACAAATTCTTTTTCCTAAATAATATCTGATTTTATTTAGTTCTATTTTATTAAAAAAAGAGCCTTTCAAATGGTATCTCAAAACATCAGTATCTTCTTTTGCCTGTTCTAAAGCACTATTTGATACATTTTTACCATGCCGCCCAACACCCACCAAAAGTTCATCTATATAACAAAATCCAGAATATTTACTGCATCGTATGCTGAGTTCAAAATCCTGACATCTAGGGAAAAGTGGATTCCACATACCAACCATTTCCAGTAATTGCTTTCGGATCATCATTGTACTAGGATAAATTGGATATCCTTTTAAAAGAAATTCCATTGTGTTTTTTACATCATACAAATAAACGTTATCGGCTTTGGTATAATTCATGTGAGGTAATTTAAAAATAAATGAATTTAAATCTGTATTGGTTTTCTCAAATTTTTTTCCATCAGCATGTTTAAACCTATAGAAATTACAAAATACAAATGAAAAATCACTGGTATTGTCCAAAATAGCAGCCTGTTTTGTAAGTTTATTTGTTTCCCACACATCATCTTGATCTAAAAATGCGATATATTCACCTTTTGCATATTTGATACCAACATTTCTTGCTGCTGATACTCCTGCATTGGATTGCTGAATAATTTTCATTTTTTCTGAATGTTTTTTTTCATATTCTTTTAGCAAACTTATAGAATCATCTGTTGATCCATCATCAATAGCAATAACTTCATAATTTCTATAATCTTGATTAAAAATACTTTTTAGTGTTGATTCAACAACCGCCTTCCCATTATATACTGCCAAAATGATAGAGACCTTAGTATTCTGATTTTGTGACTCTATATTCATTGTTATCTCCTTTACCAGATGATTACCGGTTCATAATCAAATACAGGAACAGTTCTTTGTTACAAAAAGCACAAATTAAATTAAAAAAGATTTAAAAGCATAAATTAGATGTCTATTAACTGAATAAACGATGTAATTGTAAAGTTAATTTTTTCTTCGTGTCATCCAGATTATACTTTGTTTTAACGATTTGTTTCGCGGACTGTCCCATGTTAGTCAATAATTGTGGATTATTCCAAAGTTGTATAAGTTTATGTGACGCGTCATCAATATTGTGCTCTTTATAAATTAATCCGGTGATTTCATCTTGAGTTGCCTCACATACCGATGGATTGTCGGAAACCAACAGAGGTAGCCCTTCCAACATATATTCAAGTATTGAAAGTGAATAGCCTACTTCTCCATATGATGGATGAAACGCGCAGTTGGCGGAAGCAAGTAATTGTCGCACATTTGCTAATTTCCCAGTAAAAATCACCTTTTGTTGAATACCAAGGTTGTGTGATAAAACTTTGAACTGTTCTAAATCAGGGCCATCTCCAATAAAGACATAGTAAATATTATTAATAGGTACAATCTTATGAACATTTGCTAATGTCGTTAATGCAAATTCAATGCCTTTATATTTATGAGCCCTTGATGCCGTAACTAAAATAAAAGCGTTTTTGGGGAGTTGATATTTAATACGAAGATCAACTGTTGGATGATGCTGTTTTATAATCGGAATGCCATTATCTATTGCAAAACATTTATTTTTAGGTAAGCAATTGACGTTAATAAGACGCTGCCTTACGAATTCTGTTGCTCCAAAACAAGCATCAGCTGTCAGTAATGGGATACGAGTTATTACTGTTTTTAGAAGTTTTTTAATACCGGTTGATACAGTACGTATACCCGGTGTATGATCATGTGTAACAATAGCTTTTATTCCAGCTAATCGATAAAACATGTGAACAAGTCTTGTCGGTGCTTTATCTGTAAAATAAAGATATTTAACGTTATGTTTTCTAATAAAACAGCATTGTTTAATAACAGATTTAAAATCTGTTTTATTGAAACTGAATTGTATCCTCTCTGCAGAACATTTTTCAATTCTATCAGGTAATGTAGATATACTTGGATAGCAAATCATGATTCTGTATGTTGGTGAAAACTCTTCGTTAATAATTATCCAGAATGATTCCATTAACCACCAGGCATAACCAACGTTGGAATCCCAGTTTGCAATAAGGGCGATTGCATTTTTAGATTGCATAAATTTACGGTTTTCTTGCTATTAAAAACTGCTTTTTTCAAGCATACTTCTAAAATGTGAACTGTTTTCTTTAAGTTCTGTCAGTGTTCCGTGAGCCTCAATTGTTCCGTTTTCAATTAAAGTAATTACATCTGAACACTTAATAGCCGAAGGGCGATGTGAAATGATAATAATAAGTAGCTGCTCTTTTAATGAACGAAGAAGCATCATAAAATCATATTCTGATTCTATATCTAATGCACTTGTAGGTTCATCCAGGATCAGCATTTTTATATCTCTGTAAAGACATCTGGCTATACCGATTTTTTGACGTTGACCACCACTTAATAACTTTCCGTCTTGTCCAAGTTTTGTGTGAATTCCTTTGGGCAATTTCTGTATAAAATCCCATGCGTTTGCCTTTTTTAGAACATCAATAATTCTGTTTTCGTCAATATGTTTTTTATCAACTCCAAATGCAACGTTCTCTATTACGGTGTCATCCAGAATGAAAATATGCTGAGGAACATATCCACACGATTGTTGCATCTGAGTAATCATATCTGAATCCGCAATTTTATCGTTTATTAAAATTCTTCCGGTATCAGGTGGAATTAAACCTAATAAAATATCTACCAGAGTTGTTTTTCCGGAACCGGAATGACCTGCAATTGTGTTGATCATTCTGGATGGAAATGAAACACTTATGTTTTTTAATGTAACATCAGTTGCAGAAGGATATTTGAAATTAATGTTTTCAAGACGCACTTCATTAATAGCCTCAGCAGAAACTAATTTTTTGTTATACTGAATATCAACTTTTGTATCCAAATGTTGTGATAATTCAAACGCCACTGAACCATGAGCGCTTAATGATGAAACAGATTTAAATATTTGCTGCAAAGTAGGAAGAAGTTTGTAACCGGCAATGGCGTATATTGACAAAAAAACAATAATTGAGCTCGAATTATTGTCGAATTGTAAGGCAATGATGGCACCAATAAATATTGTACTGAATGCAATCGTTTCAATTACATATTTTGGAATATCGCCAACCAAAGTAAGTATAGAACTAGAGTTCAATCCTTTCAGGTTTATATTTCTGTACTTTTCAATAAAATTTCTATGTAACTTGTTTAATGTTACTTCTTTAATTCCAATAAACCCTTCTGTTAATATTTTCTGCACTTCAACATTTCGTACCGTAAGAACATCTCCATGATTTTTCAACAATCGTTTTATAAAAAGATATGTTAAAAAGTACGCCCCTCCTATAACGAATCCGATCGCCAATGAAATACCCGGATTTAAAAATAACAACCCAATAAGTATTATTAATCCGAGAAAAATATTACTTGTAAAAAGTAATAATGGTTGCAACACCATATAAACAAATCGTGGCGCTTGTTGATTTATAGTTGAAATGGAAACGGAATGGTTTATTGATTTATGATAAAGATAAGGTCTGAACAACAAATTCTCATATAATCGGCATTGTAATGAATTACCAATAGTAATTGAAAAACGCATTGTGAGCCAGAGGGTAAAAACCGCAATAGCGTTAGATAAAATCATCATGAGCAGTGAGCCTAATGCCACAACTTGTATAAACAGTTTGGTATCTGTAAATTGAAAATGGTTGTAGATTGTTGCAAAAATTTTATTCGTCTGGATTATTCCGGGATTTGTCAACAATGTTGTAAAAGGAGCGATGCTTGCAACCCCAAATATCTGGATCAATGCGGAAAAAAAGAAAAATATTATTAGAAAAACAAACCTGACCCGTTCGGGTTTTAACATTAGTAAATATGATTTACTAATTACACTTAAAATATACATTCATATTCCTATTTGTAACCAAAATCAAAATTGCAATATACGGTAATTAAAGAAATTGGTTAAAAATTAAAAGGTTGCAAAGACTTTTTTCATGACTATTTTTTATATAGCCCTTATAGTTAATGCTTTCAAGTAAAACAGATTAACCACGAAAATTATAGTCAATCTACTTTTTAAAATACTATCGCAACAAATAAATGGCTACAGAAATTGATATAGATCATATTAAAATCCTATTCTAAAAGAGATGTTCAATGATGAAAAGACCTCAAGAGTATTGTATTGATATGACCCGTCGAGAATAAGATATTTAGCTGCTATTGATTTTGTATTAACTTTCAGGCCAAAGCCGCTTGTAATAAGCCACGGGGAATCAGCATAAGCTATTTTCTTAAGGCCAAGGCGTATTTTAATAAAACTGAACAGCTCCTGTTCAATGCCACCGGAAAGATGCCAGTGTTGATCATCATGTAGAGGAATTTGGCCCTGATATATAAGAAATGTATTATAGTCAGTTAATCCAGTCTGAAGTGTGCCTCCGAGATTAAGTCGCATTGGGTTGTATTCATGATAACTTATGTTTGTTGTTGTGTTATTGACCTTACACAAACCCGGCGCATCATTAAGAACAGCTGCGAAACTGATATTGTCGTTAACTGCCATCAAAATCCCGAAATCCAATCCGCCACAGAAGGTCTTTTGGCTTGCTGTTGCATTCTCACTTTCAGGGGAGTTTGTAGTTCCAAGCTTAACTGAAACTCCTATTGAAACTGGCCAGAGAAGCGGATACAAATGATTAAGTTTATATGAAAACGCAGATATGAAATAAATATCTCTTTGTAAATTGTCAACATCGGCTGAATAGAGTAAACATTGTCCAAATCCTACTTTTTCTGAAGCTTTATCAACATACGAGACAGCAAAATTGTTTAACATGGAATATCCCTGTTGATAACCTAATGCTACTTCAGGACCTTTAGCCCAAGCAGTACCTGCCGGATTATATAAGACACCATAAGCATCATTTGATCCAGCGATATAACCATCCCCAAGCGCTGCAGGTCTTGCGAAAAAAGGAAGCTGAAGGATACTGGAAGAAATATTTGAAAGCGAAAAAGTATCTAATTGCTTACTCAAATTGAGGTCGAACAGTCCGCCGTCTACTGAAGCCAATAAAAGCCCAAGCCCCATACATAATCCCGATGTATAGATAAGCCTTCTGACATTATGTTTTTCCGGATCTCTTTCTATTTTCAGAGTATCCAAGTCGTGCATGCGCATAACCGCGAGTCTTAGAAGACCATCTGTGGTTATATTTGTTATACTTTTTTTGATGTTGATACTTTTTTCAACACGTTTACTCTTGATATCAACAATTGTAAGTATAATTTCATGATAATTTCTGTTTTTGTCAATACACCCGAAAATCATCTGGTCAAGTCCAAGACGTTCACCTATTTCCATAACACATTCCGGGGTAAAACAGACTAAAGAAATTTCCTCTTTTGTATCAATAATCCTTGCCTGCATTTTTTCATAATTATAAACCTTGTAGAGACCGGTTGACAATAAAACATTACAGAGATAGTTGCTTAATGCCAATGATAACTTATCACTCGTACCCGCGGTCTCAAGTTTGAGTACACCTATTTTGATTTTTGTTTCATCTTGAGCAAAAGTTGCAGAAAAAGTAATGATACAGACCAATATTGATTTCAAGAGTATAGTTTTCAAATGAAACTCATTTTGATTATGGTAGTGTTGTTTTGTCTGCTTGCACATCATTTTAAGCTTTCGTAAAACTATTACTATTTTATCAATATTACTTGTTTTTTATACAATTTTTCCTTACCATTAGAATTTTTTACTACAAGAACAACAAAGTACCTTCCGTTATTGCACATTTTGTCTCCCGCCATTTCACGTCCGTTTACATTCGACTCAACCGGGTTAAGTTCTTCCCAGTTTATGCCTGTTTTTGTTGTTGTGCGACCATCCCACCACAGATGATATTCGGTTAGTTTAAGCGCATTCGGTATAATAATTCTTGAAACTAATTCACCTGCCACACTAAGAATTTCTATTTTTACATTCTCTATTGCCTCGTCCTGCAGTTTAAATGATATACGCGTTCCCTTTGGAGCATTGTTGCCAAACTCTTGTAATAGAGATTTAAACTCAGAAGCGCTCTTCTCAGGAGAAAATGGATTTGGCAATATTGACAATATATTCTCCGGACTGTTTTCTTTTAGAAGCTTTAATATATTAGGAAGTGTTTGCATACCACCGTAACTGCCATAAATTTTCAATGAATCAGGTAAAATTGGTCTATGATTTAAATCTAATTCCAATTGCATTTCTTTACTGTTTTTGTCAAAACCCCTGCTCTGCCATTTCTTCAAATCAAGAAGAGCCACACTTGTGCCAGACCCTGTAACATACCCTGTTGTGTTTTTCGGCCATACTATGTTGCTATCTATTTCAATTTTACTAGTGGTCATAATTGCAAAAGATGTGTCGTATCTCCACGCTGCACTAGATGATTCTCTAATGGGTGCGGGTACATACACAACATCCCTTCCATTACCAATAATATTTTTATAGATATTAATATTCCCACTTCTGTCATCATAACAGACAGCTCCAAATGATATTTGTCCTAAAATTGTATTGTGATGCACATAGATACTATCAACAGGTGCTGACTGAAGTCCAATCGTAACCGCTGTTGTACAGTTGAAAATAAGATTATAGCACACCTCCTCACCGATGTCATTAGCCTGAGAAAACAAACAAACACCCCAATTACATGAGAATATTGCATTATTACGGATAGTATTCATATAGCCGTTGTCTTTAACATTAACACCACGTCCATCTATATCATACACTATATTATTTTCGAACACCATTTTTTGGACATCGTATGTTGTAACGCTTGCGCCATGACTAGCATTATTTCTCAAATCATGGAAAATATTATCTTGTATAACTATATTTTTATATTGATTTGATGGTCCTCCGGCTGAGCTTCCATCCCAAAAAAAGATGAACGCTGGATTGTTGGTTCCGCTTGAAGAACAATTATACATATGGTTTTTTCGCCATGTTAAATTTTGCATTGTCCCGTCACAACTAAATATCCATCTTAAATCGCTGCCATTAAATGTAAACCCCTGAAAAATTCTGTTTTTACCAATTACGCTGAAAGAGGCAGTTCCAGTACCAGCACCTATCACAATTACAGAATCACCCGGATATGCAAAAAAACGGCCACATTTATTCGCTACCATAGTAAAAGTTTCGTTATATGTACCCTTTTTTACATATACATAACTTGCACTATCGGCAGTAGCAGCCGCATATTTCATTGTTTTCCAGGGAGATGACTCAGATCCTGAATTGGTATTATCAACTCCTTTTGCCCCATCAACAAAATAAAATCCATTTTTCGTTGATGTAATAGCAAATTGATGCACCAATGACTTACCATTTATATCAGAAATTTTAATAACAACGGTATCTATCAACAATGCTGCAGGTTTCCATATTATTTCGCCTGAATTTTTATTAATACTCATACCTGATGGTCCATCGACAAGAGTAAATTCGTAAGGATAGTCGCCACCCTTGACACCCAATCTGTAATTATACTCAATACCTGGGTATGCTTTGTTAATATCCCAGCTTACTACTTCTAATGACCACCCAGAGTGCTTTGGTCCTGCCATTGCAAAATTAATTAAGAGAAGTGTTGAGTAAATTCCATACATTAGAATTTTTGGTTTCATGAAAATCATCCCCCCATTTTACCGTTTACGCAAAAAACCTGATAATACTCAAAAGAATCTCAAGCTTAATTCTTTTTTTTTACAACAATTCAAAAAGAAAAATATTGTAATAGCGTTTGTTAGTCTGGTTTATTTTCCAATTAACCAAAAAAAGTACAAAAAGGAGGAACGGGACATAGCAACCGCTATAACTAATATAGCTTTTTTCCCTGATAACCCGAAATATGTTTTTCCAACAATAGTCTGTTACATAAGCTGTAATTGGACAGATTGCCCGAAACACAATGTACAGTACAGACGTAAGGGCTTTAATTCAAAGTATATACAGATATGTTTTCAATACAGGTACAACAACACTACGGTACAAGAATCCTTCATGTTTACAGGCCACACTTTTAGTACTTCCAACACTGGCGGTACTTATGTATTTCCGTTTTTTCTGATCATGCTGGATTGGTGTGATTAATGCGTTCAAACGAGTAACACCTGCTGCACTTGCCCTGTAACATTGGTGTAGGATGTATCTTCTCAATACCAAAACTATCAATTGATAGTACGTTTATTTTGTCAATTACAGGTGAAAAATCGGAGGTAGATCAAAAGATGCATTTAACAACAAAATTTTTTATAGGAATAATATCCTGAGGAGTTTAAAATAGAACAAAACGACGAAACTACAAAATCAATTAACACCAATCCTTTTTAATTATTTAGTAATAACACCTAAAAGTGAAACGCTCCTTGATTGCAAGGAGCGTTTCTTAGTGGTACTCGTAAGAATTTGACGTGAGATTCAACAACTATTTAAACAATACAACTTGTTTAAATACACTCTCCTTACCAATAGAATTTTGTAAAGAAAGCACAACAAAGTATCTTCCGTTACGGAACTTTTTGCCTTCCGACATTACGCTCCCGTTTGAATCCATATTGATTCTTGAGACTAATTTGCCAGTCAGACTAAAGATTTCTATCTTTGCATTCTTGATTGCCTTGTCCTTTAGATTAAATGAAATACGTGTCCCTTTTGAAGCATTGTTAGCAAGCTCTTGGAATAGAGAGTTAAACTCAGAAGTGCTCTTATCTGAAGAAAACGGATTTGGTAGTATTGATGTAGTGCTTTTAGGAAGTTGTAGTAAACTACTATAACTACCATAACTACCATAACTGCCATAAATTTTCAATGAATCAGGTAAAATTGGTCTATGATTTAAATCTAATTCCAATTGCATTTCTTTACTGTTTTTGTCAAAACCCCTGCTCTGCCATTTCTTCAAATCAAGAAGAGCCACACTTGTGCCAGACCCTGTAACATACCCTGTTGTGTTTTTCGGCCATACTATGTTGCTATCTATTTCAATTTTACTAGTGGTCATAATTGCAAAAGATGTGTCGTATCTCCACGCTGCACTAGATGATTCTCTAATGGGTGCGGGTACATACACAACATCCCTTCCATTACCAATAATATTTTTATAGATATTAATATTCCCACTTCTGTCATCATAACAGACAGCTCCAAATGATATTTGTCCTAAAATTGTATTGTGATGCACATAGATACTATCAACAGGTGCTGACTGAAGTCCAATCGTAACCGCTGTTGTACAGTTGAAAATAAGATTATAGCACACCTCCTCACCGATGTCATTAGCCTGAGAAAACAAACAAACACCCCAATTACATGAGAATATTGCATTATTACGGATAGTATTCATATAGCCGTTGTCTTTAACATTAACACCACGTCCATCTATATCATACACTATATTATTTTCGAACACCATTTTTTGGACATCGTATGTTGTAACGCTTGCGCCATGACTAGCATTATTTCTCAAATCATGGAAAATATTATCTTGTATAACTATATTTTTATATTGATTTGATGGTCCTCCGGCTGAGCTTCCATCCCAAAAAAAGATGAACGCTGGATTGTTGGTTCCGCTTGAAGAACAATTATACATATGGTTTTTTCGCCATGTTAAATTTTGCATTGTCCCGTCACAACTAAATATCCATCTTAAATCGCTGCCATTAAATGTAAACCCCTGAAAAATTCTGTTTTTACCAATTACGCTGAAAGAGGCAGTTCCAGTACCAGCACCTATCACAATTACAGAATCACCCGGATATGCAAAAAAACGGCCACATTTATTCGCTACCATAGTAAAAGTTTCGTTATATGTACCCTTTTTTACATATACATAACTTGCACTATCGGCAGTAGCAGCCGCATATTTCATTGTTTTCCAGGGAGATGACTCAGATCCTGAATTGGTATTATCAACTCCTTTTGCCCCATCAACAAAATAAAATCCATTTTTCGTTGATGTAATAGCAAATTGATGCACCAATGACTTACCATTTATATCAGAAATTTTAATAACAACGGTATCTATCAACAATGCTGCAGGTTTCCATATTATTTCGCCTGAATTTTTATTAATACTCATACCTGATGGTCCATCGACAAGAGTAAATTCGTAAGGATAGTCGCCACCCTTGACACCCAATCTGTAATTATACTCAATACCTGGGTATGCTTTGTTAATATCC
The DNA here is from genome assembly GCA_964390065.1 of uncultured Fibrobacter sp. Classification (GTDB taxonomy): domain Bacteria; phylum Fibrobacterota; class Chitinivibrionia; order Chitinivibrionales; family Chitinispirillaceae; genus JAAZBG01. The sequence goes on from CAYMGX010000019.1 coordinate 23,452, forward strand.
CAGCTTACTACTTCTAATGACCACCCAGAGTGCTTTGGTCCTGCCATTGCAAAATTAATTAAGAGAAGTGTTGAGTAAATTCCATACATTAGAATTTTTGGTTTCATGAAAATCATCCCCCATTTTACCGTTTAATAGTTACAATCTAAACGCTATAAATAGCTAACAATTTCAGTATAAATACAGGAATGAAGATATTTCAATATTTTTTTTCCCCTTTTTCTAAAATTTACCAAATAAATCGTTTATACCGTTATAGAGAATCATTGTTAATATAGGATAGATCATGTCGATATATACTGTTTAAAAGTGTTAAAAATTATTCATATAGTAAAATACAGTGATTCGTTAACTGAAATTGCTGTGTAGTTTGCTTTCACCTTTTAATTCAATATATCTATAGATATATGGCATCGCATTTTAGTTTCAATATATCAAATAATAAAATATTTGCATGATCTATATTCTGCAAACATTGTATATTTTAACAAATTTATAGAAGAAATCGTTATTGCCACTAATAAACTATATATAAAAACGGCGATAATTAAGGACAATTTCTAACGTTTGCAATACCTTAATAATTATTATGCAGAAAGACATGATACAGAATATTCAGCAACTAAACGCAGATAGCTTCTTTTTTTTAAAAGTGCGTAATATGTTTCAGTTTTTCAAAACCCAGCACTTTTCTTTCTGGCTGATCTGTGTGTATATTTTTTTTGAATATTCCCGTCCACAATCAATTTTCCCGGTTATTGATGTTCTTCCATGGACGCAGTTGTTTATTATTGGGGCACTTATTGGTACATTTCTTGATAGAACTGTAAATTGGGTATCAAGCCGGGCCAACATTTTATTGATAATATTTGCGATTGCAATTTTGCTATCTATCATATTTGCATATTATCCGGAAATTTCCAGGAAAAATTATATAAATTTTTACAACTGGTTTGTTATTTACTTTCTTATAATCAATATAGTAAACAACAGAGAACGTTTTTACATTTTTCAGATGATTTTTATTTTATCTTCCTTAAAAATTGCAATTGGAACTTCCTATATATGGGCAAAGCGAGGTTTCTCTTTTACCGCTTGGGGATTGCAAGGGCCTCCTGGATTTTTTTGCAACTCAGGTGAACTGACAATTTTAATGTTGACACTTTTTCCTCTTGGCTTTTTTTTATTAACATATAAAAAATGCCGAATTAATCTATTTGAAAAAATTATGCTCATCTTTTGTGTATGTTGTCCCCTGCTGACAATACTAGGTGCAAGCAGCAGAGGTTCACAAGTTGCAATGGCTGCAACATGGATTATTATATTGAGGAAAAAAGTATTTAAAATAAAATATATGGTTTTGTTAATTGTTATCATTTTTGCCGTGCACAAGTTACTACCCGAGGAACAAAAAAACCGTTTTAGAAATTCGGGGACAGATAATACTTCAATTCAACGGAAATTATACTGGAAACATGGCCGCGAAATGATTGCAGAACATCCAATTTTAGGAGTAGGTTATTATAATTTTCCGTCGTACTACCAGGATCATTATTCTTACGATTTGTTAGGTGGTAGGGGAACAGCACAACTTCCTCATAATATTTTTATTCAAGTCGGTACTGATGCCGGTTTTATGGGACTAATTCCTTTCAGTCTATTACTCTTTTACGCACTTATCACCCCAATGGTATATAATAGGCGATTCGGCAAAAACAATGACGATTGGCTTGTTCTCAGTATGGTAGGTGCCGGTTATGGAATTTTTGGATTTATTGTTGCAGGGCAGTTTGTCACTGTTGCCTATTACCCTTTTTTATGGATAGGACTATCTTTTATTGTTTCTGCCAAAAATATTCTACAGAAAGAACACTCTTTTTTACAGACGAACCAGGATTTAATACAACCTTAATATGTTAAAAAATAAGAATTTAAGATATTTCCAATGTTGAGTTACGAATGAATAAAAATTCAACAGTACTTGTCCTTGATGGTGAAACCAGAGCTGCACTCGCTTTAGTACGCTCTCTCGGTCGTGCCGGACTCAGGGTTATTGTAGCAAGTGAGTATTCACAATCTCTGTCAGGTACGTCACGGTTCTGTTACAACACGGCAGTATACCCTTCTCCTTTTGACAACATACAACAATTTGTTGAAACAATTTCTGATTTGATTGTAAAGGAAAATGTCGGGGTTCTTATTCCCATTACAGATGCCACAGCTTGTGCTACTTTGAAATATCAATCTAAATTATCCAGTCTGACAATAATACCTATGGTTTCTTTTGAAACCTATTGGAATGCATCTGATAAGATTTCACTTTTGAAAACTGCAGCTCAACTTAACATCCCGTTCCCATCAACTACATTCATTGATCCATTATCCGGGCAGTCTATTGAAGAACATCTATCAACACTACCATTTCCATTAATTGTTAAGCCACGTGCATCAATACTATATTCCGGTAATAAAATGAAAAAAACCGGTGTTAGATTTGCCTCCAACAAGGAAGAATTAATTCAAATAATTAGTAGCGACGAATCATTTACTGTACCATATATGCTTCAGGAGGTTATTACTGGCGATGGTATTGGTATATTTGCCTTTTGTAGTAAAGGCGAAATCCTTTCTGTATTCAGCCATAGAAGAATCAGAGAAAAACCCCCATATGGTGGCGTAAGTGTTGTATGCGAGAGTACACAACCTGATCCAATAGCACTGGAATCGTCCAGAAAACTGCTTAAAGAGCTAAATTGGAGTGGAGTTGCAATGGTTGAATTTAAACGGGATTTAAAAAAAAATAATACTCCAATACTTATGGAGATTAATGCCCGTTTTTGGGGATCATTACAACTGGCTATTGATGCTGGTATCAATTTCCCGCTCTATCTTTATAATTTATCGCAAAAAGACAATATACCCAAAGTCAATGCGTTCAAACCAGCAAGAAGTCGTTGGCTGCTTGGTGATCTTGACCATCTGATTATTCGACTTAAAACACCAATGAATCATCCCCGGTATCCACAAAGTTGGATTAATAAGCTCCATGCAATTATTATTTTCTTTATGGAATTTCTGAAAGGAAGTAAAATTGAAGAACTCAGGTATAACGATGTAAAACCATTCTGGTATGCAATTAAACAATGGGTAAAATCAGACCAGCATTAATCAATTTTCAATTATGGAAATAAATAATAAAAAGTGTACCGTGTGCCATCTTGTTTCAGGCGATCTATGGGCTGGCGCTGAGGTCATGGCATTTCACCTTATACGAACTATGGCTGATTCCAATTCTATTTCAGTTTCAGTTATCATTTTCAACAACGGGCGATTGGCTGATGAACTTAAAAATGCAGGTATTGATGTAACTGTTTTTGAAGAAAGCAGGTATTCGTTCCCGGTTTTAGTATATAAGGTTTTTAGAAAACTACGCTCGAAAAAAATTAATCTTATTCATTCACACCGTCAAAAAGAGAATATACTCGCATTGATTATTTCTGTTCTTCTCAGGAATACCGGGCTTGTTTCTACCTTACACGGAATGCCGGAAAACCCTTCCTCAAAATTGACATTTAGCTCGATCATCAGAAAACTCAATTTTTTTATTCTTTCTCATTATTTCAGTCGTACAGTTGCTGTTTCAAATGATATTCTTGGCATCTTAATAAATCGTGGTTTCCCAAAGCGAAAAATCATTACAATTCACAATGGGATACCATTACCGTCTTTTGACACTGATGTAAAAAATAAATCACGTTCATTTACTATTGGTACAGCAGGTCGTCTTGTTCCTGTTAAAGATTTTGGGCTCTTTATTGACATAGCTAATTATCTGCGCAACCATCAAAATATACACTTTTTACTTGCAGGGGATGGCCCGCTTGAACAAGACCTGCGATGTAAAGTCTCTGAGCTTGGTTTGAATAATTTTTCGTTTAGTGGAAAAATTGATGATATGAATTCATTTTACAAACAAATTGACATTTTCATGAACACCTCAATTCATGAAGGAATTCCAATGACAATTCTTGAAGCTATGGGCCTGAATTTACCAGTAATTGCTCCGGATATTGGTGGAATCCCGGAAATAGTTGATCATAATATAAACGGTTTTCTTGTACCGATAGGTAATAAAGAATTGTTTGCTGAATATTGTATCAAACTATCTGAAAATAGAGAATTATATCTGCAGATGGGCAATAATGCCAGAAGCAAGATTGAACGCTCATTTTCAATTCAGGTATGTGCTGAAAAATATTGCAAAGTATATGCAGATCTTTTCCATGTTGAAAAGAATTAAATAAGATGAAACATTTACAAAGTCAAAATACAGATAACAAAATTCATGGCCTTTGGATTACTTGGGAGAGACAACTAAGAAATCATGGTTTAAGCAAGGCGTTTGGGTACAATCTTGTGGAAATAGATTTCGATTCAAAGGTTCCCAGGTTCAAAAGATATTTATTGTCGGTATATAAAACAATAATTACTATCCGTAATGAGCATCCAGACGTTGTTGTCGTTCAGAATCCATCAATAATTCTGAGTCTTCTGGCAGTAATATTAAGACCATTTTTCAAATACTTTTTAGTCATTGATGCTCATAACAGTGGTTTATTCCCTTTTGACAATAAAAATGTAGTGTTTAATTTCGCTGCACGATATTTGCAAAGAAAAGCAAATATTACGATTGTAACCAATCAGTCACTTGCTGATCATGTCAATAAAAATAGAGGCAACCCCTGCGTGCTGCCGGATTCTCTGCCTGATTTACCTAAAAACCTTACAAAAATTACGCTTGATGGAAAAATTAATATTGTATTTATTTGTACATATCATGATGATGAGCCATATGAAGAGGTTATTGATGCTGTAAAAGATCTTAACGATGATATAGTTGTTTATATAACAGGAAACCATAAGAATAGATTTGAAAATTACGAATTGCCTAAAAATATCCGTCTCACTGGTTTTTTACCATTAGAACAATACTGGTCCCATTTATATTCTGCCGATGTACTAATGGATCTAACTACAAGAGAAAACTGTCTTGTATGTGGCGCATATGAATCTGTTGCACTTGAAAAACCAATGGTATTATCAAATACACTTGCAACCCGTAATTATTTTTCTAAAGGATGTGTCTATGCTGATCCAACAAAAAACAGCATTAGCTCTGCTATAAAACTCGTAACATCCAATTTATTAAATTACCAATCTGATATTTCAAATTTAAAAATTGAATTAGTTGAAAAATGGAAGAGTTATCAAGGCTGTTGTCTTAAACAAATTCAAACAGGTTATGAAAAAACTATAAACTCGAGGTAAACCTTTCGATTACTACATTGCAAATTAATTCATATGACTTTTTGGCAAAAGAACTTTGAAATACAATTCACCGCAGATCATTTACATGCAACTTTATTTTATAATTGTTACACCCACAGATTCATATGTTACAAATCCGTTAAGATCGCCTTCATAACAATAACCATCAAGATAATATGTTTCAACACTTGCGAATGAATTATGTGACATAATTGATATAAGGATAACGAGAGAACACAATACGCCATTCTTATTCATAAAGACCTCCTAGAATTTTTTGAAATTATTATTCCGGTAATTAACCGACTGGTGCATGTAATACATTAAGAATTCAGGTTTTATTGACAATTAGCCATTTATTAATAATTGCAATTAGAAAAATAGCAAAAAAACCATACAGTACAAAAGTAAAGGCATCTGACTCATCAACTGTAGATATTGCATGCAGTTTCCAACGATTAGGAAGATAATTATCACTGTAGAATAATAAATCAAATGCATCTGGAGCGAATATTAGTGAACCATCATCAGGTTTTTCGGTAATCCACGAAAAATTCACTTTATAAGGGCTTAAATCTAGGCACCTGTCGCCATGATATCTTATGAAACCATCTGTTATACCAGAAACCATAAACTGTATTCTATTATTGTCTTCGTTTTGGCTTTGAATAAATACTTCATTACCACATATCAGGAAAAAATCATAAATTTTAAAATCAACATATCCTGAACTGCCACTCATACTTTCATGGCGTGGTATTCCCTCAGATTCAAATGCTATTAATCCATTGAGATCGCTGTCGAAATAATTACCATTAAGATTATATGATACTATACTTGCAAATGAATTATGTGCCATAATTGATATAAGGATAAATAGAAAACACAATATGCCATTCTTATTCATAAAGACCTCCTAAAATTTTTGTTATTATTATCCCTGCAATTAAATGTGGCACACCTGATCATCAAAATGTATAAAATGCTAATAACTATTGGTTTCAAAAAAAGTTCTTGTGCCATACTTAATTGACGGTGTAATAGTTCAGAAGTTACTAAACTAGTTTGCCTCATAATTGTAGTTTATTATTTTATACATTTAGGTACCTATTATATGATTAAGTTTTGTCTGCTCGGCAACCTAAGTAGTTTTCAATATACAAGCACTGTGTTATAAATGCAGAACTAGCAATTAGTATACCATTTACAATCTCTCGATTGCATTCTGAAAATAGCTCGTTCTATCAATTGTCGCAGCTCGTTGCAGTTCAAAATGGTAATTCATTGAGGTTTAAGTGTATTCAATCTCTTTATATTATCAACTATAACTAAACTCTGCTAGATCTTCAATGCTGTTAGCCTGCAACCTTATACTACTATTCATTCACTTAGACTGTCACAATTAAATTCACATAATTTGTATTGTGTAAACAAAAACGACAATAGTGTATCTTTTTTACACAAGTTAGCATGTCAATATCAGATTTAATTAGAAAAACGCGGGACACCTGAAGTGTGTATCCGTTGCTGCAACAGAGGATTCCGGGTAATTAAACCAATCTGGTTCCTGCCTTTCGATTCGTTACCAGATCAATAGAACCGTTGACCAGGAGAAAATCGCCTGATAATCTCGAAATTACTGTGTTATGACAGATGGCAAAGATTGGTTAATAAACTCGTCAACGAATAATTATTCTGTATGTGCGTCTTTGAATATATTCTTTTTATAAATGTTTTGGCTTGACCATGAAGGAATTGGTACAATCAGAATTACCCAGTGAGGATAGAGTTCTGTGACAATACATTCATTCAGGGTTTCTGAAGAATTCGATCGTTTTAGGTACTTGCCTGGAATTGTGTTTTTTTTGAATTGTAAAAACGTACTATCAGAAGTTTGTCTTGTAGTAAAGAGCGATGCAGGAAGAAACAATAGTTATAGGTATAATAAACGATTTTTCCCAAATTATCAATAACTTACAACGCATATACCTGAAACAGGGCTGTTTTAACATTTTTTACGAATGAGGTGAGAAAGTCGGGTAAAGTATCTCACCTTTCGCTCAAACAATATATACCAACACTGCCTGCAAAAACTGCTCATAAACTGTTTTAAAATAAAAACCAAAGCTCCAAACGACCTGTTATAAAAAGTTACAGACAACTCTCGTTGCTCCATATTGGTCCAATCATATTTATAACTTTCAGATCCCCGTAAAAAATCAAATCCGGTATACCCTCGCCTGATCGCTTCTTCAATGCAATATCCTAATAGAACCCTGCCGATATTTGCAGTTGGAACAGCGGAGCGATTTACTCCGATTAAATAATACAAAAGTGTATTCTTATAGACAAAACCATAGAAGCTACCTATTGGAATATTATCAAGTTCTAAATTGCATAAAAAAAGTGATCTATTTATCAATTGTTCTTCGGCATACTTGAGATGAAACTTCCGAAATCTTTCGGTACGAAAACTTCCGCTCTTTCCTCTCAGAAGCCAAGAGTTTCGGTGCAATTTTATGTGTGTATCCATAAACTGAGGAAGTTCCTGAACCGTGTTGCAAAATTTTAGTGAAATTATCCCTGAATCTGATATTGCCTTCGTAGAAATTTTCAAAGCCCTTCTCTGGTTACTGCTTAGAGATGTAAGGTACGTTTCCCATTTATCAGGAAGATCTAAATATGGACAGGCCGAATAATCATTGATTCGGAAACCAAGGGATTGATTATCACTATCGGAAAATTTTCTAAGTGATTGAAGAATTGCTGAGTTGACAGGGACACTGGTGTATTCCCATACATCCCAATTTTTTTTTAATTGATTAAATAGATGTTTCCAGATTTCTGCACAAATACGCTCTGAGTTCCTTTTGTGAATTATAAGATCCAGGTGATCTGCACAAACCTCTTTTGAACCGAGAAATCGAAGTATTCTAATTTGTTTAAATAAAAACTGCCGTTTATTTTCAATCCAGAATGGTGCAATTCCTACAAGTTTCTTTTCGTTATATACCGCAAGGCAAAGTAATTGATCTTCCTTGTCAAGAAAGGTTTCTATCCATTGTGATATCCAACTCCATGAGAGTGAATAGCTATTATTGGTACTTTGACAAAGGAGTTGCTCCCATTGGCTGGAAATAGCGACAAGACTTTCTATGTTTGTAAAGCACCTGACTTCGAACATTACTATTAAGCCTTTTTATAAAACTGTAACAGTTTTACGTGAAAAATGAATTCTTCATAATATAACTTAAATAGTACAATGGAAGGTTAAAATGAGAAAAGAACATACAAATACTCAAGCGCAGAAAAAGGCTTTGGCATTACACAACATTTTGTCGAGCGACTCCCGTATCGGAATCATATGAGAAACACAGTTTTCAACCCAATGTTTTTTTTACCGTTATATCGTGTATTTTCGTCGAAGGGGCTGATACAGAGGAGGATAATTGGAACCTATATTAGTAAGACGATAATTCTTGTAATAAATTAATAGGTAGCTAACAGATCCTATTTAAAATATGATTTAAATAATAGTGGACGAGCTTATCTTTTCGTAAATACGTATCAAAAAAAAGTTTGCTATTGTAAACTAATTTCAAACGTTCCTGCTCATTTTCTAAATAATATTCACATAACTCAACTAAATCAGAAAGATCACTCTTACAATATTTGATGTGAACGCCATCTTCTAATGGTGGATTAAGTATTGCTTCGTGAGGTGGGCCTATTATGCAGGAACCAATAGCAAGGTATTCAATTAATCTGAAACAAAATGGCCCATTTCCTGGTAAATCAATACAAATTTTTGATTGTGCGACTTCACGAAGATACCTGCTATACCTAATCGTTTTTAACTCTCCTGTATAGACAAATTTTGTTTGTGTCTGTAATAAGTTGATAGCTTTTCCACGAATCTCATGCGCAAAATCAGGGCCAAATCGGCCATAAACATCAAATTTTTTGTTCCTGAGGTTAAGTTTTCTAAGTGATGATAAATACCAATATAACTCAATGCTCCCAGGAATAAATTGCCCATGAACTACCTTATTATTATTATAACCTTTTTTGTGGTATTGCATTTTAAAGTATAATAATGAATTGTCAATACTATTTAAATTACTTACAGCGGGGTTGTCCGAAATGTCAAATATAACCTTTTTTTTGATATTATTTTTAATCACATGAATTGTTATCAAACCAGAGTATTGTTGAGATATATCATTTATAGAAAAACCGGGAATACTTTTTAATTCAGAAATAATTGTTTGAAACCACTTAGATGCGGGTGGCCAGTTATATGTTTTAGGAAATAGAATGCGTAAACAATTAAAGTTGTTGTATCTGTAACTTTGTTTATGCCTAAAAAAATATAAAAAACGATTCCATGTTTCATAAGTCAGATCGAAAAAAAGTGTTATAGAAATTGCTCTTATTTTTTTAAACAACATAAATGTATCAATATTCGATTTGTGTTAAAAATCTTAATGCTTAATTAGTCTTCCAACAATGTTTTTGATTCTATATAGCGTCAAGTAAATATTCTCTTTAATTGAGCGCTTGCTTAACGGTAATCCAAACTCATTTGAAATGATGTGTGAAACGTTGGCCCCCCAGATTGGACCAGATCTTGTATTATTAAATAACATAAGCGAACTATTGTCACCGGTATCAAGATTCCAGATAGAACCAATAAATGGAAGTGGTGATAATGGTGCTCCTTTTTCTGCAAAATAATTTAGATGATCATTATGGTTGCCTAAAATTCTCAAAAGAAAATAATTATCAATACTATCCTGTATTACGTTATAACTGGGGTTTATGGGGATCGTTTCACTAATAGTTAACAAATCCCTCCTTATTATATGGCTTGTTCCACAATATGATTGAAAGTTCTTTTTTAATGCAATTATTTTAGTAGTATTACTGTAAACATATCCTTCACTGAAAAACCAACCATTGTGTTTTGGATTGTTTTTAATATATCCTGAAAGCTTATTGCTGACAAAATCATCATGATCCATTATCATATAATGTGTAGGTTTGTACTTAGCCGCGTTAAGTAACCCAACAAGAACCTTTGATCCCTTGTCACGATAAACATGTGAATGCCTGTCTTCAAAACATGTAGGGGATGGAGGTTGAGGGAAATCAACTTCTATGATTTCGATTTTATCATTGTTAATCGTGAGATCTGGTTTTTTATTACATACAATGATCACTCTGAAATCAGGATCCAATTGATTGCAGACAGAAAATAGCGTGTTGTTTAAAATATTAGATACTTTTCTATAGTTGCTGCATTTTTCAGGATGAATTACAGGTATAATAAAAATCAGCATAAAATTGATACTTTATTGCTAAGATAATACACAAAATAGTAAAACATAATTTATTAATTTTTCATTTTATAAAGAATCATCGGTAGTGTATTGAGAGGTATCTACAAATTACTCTATTCTTAAAACGATTCAAGTTTTCACTCTCAATAGTTAGCCCTTCTCAAGAAAATACTTTTTATCTGAATTATATTCCATAAAGAAATCAATTAATAAATTCATAGTTAAATCAAAATTTAGCAGATTTGGATGTATATTAATTTTTTGCAAACTGACGTTATTAAAAAATTTTGGATTAATATTTTATGAAACTAATCGTTACTATCGATACAGAAGAAGACAACTGGAACAGATACAGCAGAAATGAAAATTCCTGTAAAAACATCGAACAGTTACTTGCACTTCAAGAATTATTTGATTCATATAGAGTCGTACCAACATACCTGGTAACACTACCTGTTGTTAACAATGAAAAATCACAATCCATTTTGAAAAGAATTATAACAGGAGGTTTGTGTGAGATTGGGATGCACTGCCATCCCTGGAATACTCCCCCCTTCGATGAACCATTTATTAAAAAAAATACCATGTTAAGCAACTTGCCGGAAAAATTAATTCTAAAAAAGTTAAGTACATTGCACTTCACAATTCAGGAAAAATTTGGTGTGTCACCAGTGTCATTCAGGAGTGGCAGGTATGGATTCAACGAACATGTAGCACAAGCACTTGAGAAAATAAATTACAGGATAGATACGTCCATTACTCCATTTGAAGATCAGAGTCAATATTTGGGACCAGATTTTTCAGGCTATTCACCCTGGCCATATCGGTTTTCATCAAATAATATCTTTAAGCCGGATACACATGGTAAACTTATTGAAATTCCAATTTCTACTGGTTTTTTGCAGAAAAACTTCTTTTTTTATAATCGGCTATTAAAATTTTTACAAAAAAGGTCGTTTATTACAAGATTCAGAGTTATAGGAATAATGAATGCACTTAGACTACTTAACAAGGTTAGTCTCAATCCGGAACGCTTTAATGAATATGAGATGATCGCACTTGCAAAGGTATTGCGTTCAAAAGGGGTAAATGTTCTTAATTGTACATTTCATTCTACAAGCCTGAAAGCGGGATTGAGCCCATTTACAAAAACAGAACTGGACGAGCAGAGAATCTTTAACAGAATTAAAGCGTTCCTAAAATTCATTAACGATGAAGGAATTGAGAGTGTAGGGATTAGTGATGCAGCGAAGGATCTGTAAATCGTGATTTCCTTCTGGTAAGAATAATGAATAAGAAGGAAGAATGCGTAATTGTTTTAATAAAATCAAAATGGTACATCTATCCTTCCAGGGAAGTCGAACAGCTTTGTGCTCGGGTGGGGGCGTGCTTAGTCTGACGACTTTGACTCTGAGGGTGAGGCCGTGACAAGGTAATCCACTATCTTCAAAATATCACTTTTCATAACCATCGGATGGCATGGCAAGGTAAGAATTTGTTGGGCTGCTAGTTCCGCGTTTAAACATTTATTCTTTTGTAGCCCAATTTGAGGGATATTACTAATTGCATCAGGGTAAGTAGGTGCAATTCCAAGCCCCATTTTTTCAGATTCATGTAGAATAGAATCGCGTACAGATCTGTTTGCAAATAATACCGGATATCGTATACATGAAAGTGATGATTCGAGATAATTTGTTGTAAGCAGTGTTATCGTTTTGTTTTCTGTAAGGTACTTCGAAAATAGTTTAATGTTATTTGATCGTGATTGTATATGATGTTCAAGCCTTCTGCTCCAGTCTTTTGCAAATCCGGCCTGAAACCCGCTAAGTAGTTGAATCGGAAAATCGGTATCAAATATCGTTTCACCAAGTTTTAGAAACGGTAACATTTTAGGTATCCAGAACAGGGCAGGGTGAATCATTATTGAAAGAAGTAGCGTTTGAAGTAAAAGCTTGAAGATTTGCAGTGGTGAGTATGCTGGTATAGTTGAACAGCTCGTTGTAATGGTATCGGCCAACGAATCAGAATTTGTAATGATTATGCCACCTTCACCTGTCGATAACGCTTTACCTCTGCCAAGACTAAAAATTCCTATATCTCCGTTTGTTCCCAGATACGCACCATTATAAGAACTTCCCATTGCTTGCGCGGCATCTTCAATTATGGGAATTGTACTACCAGCTTCCTGTAGCGTTTTTTTTAGGCATTCCAGATCTGCAGGTAATCCGAAGAGATGTGTAGGAATAATTGTCAGAATTGATTTGTTGTTTTCAAGTAATTGTAACAGATGCCCTTTGTTGAGTTGTAGCGTGTCAAGATCTACTTCACAGGGAACAACGGTTAGACCAGCTTTAACTATGGCCGACGGTACAGAGTAGCAGTTAAATGCCGGAACAATAACCTCTCTTTTGTCAGGAAATTTTTGTGCAAGTGCTCTTAAGCTTATTTTCAGGGCAGCTTTACCTGATGAAAGTAGAAAAACGTGCTTGACATTAAACTTTGTTAAGAGTGATTGTTTAAAGTGGTCGATTGCTTTTTGTGGTTGTAGTATCCCTATAATCCCATTAATCAAATCCGATAGTGTTAAGGGAGCAGCTGCTGGAGGAAGAGTTCGTCCAATTCTCATGGCCCCCCCTCTCCAATTCCTATTGGAGAGGGGGTTGGGGGGTGAGGCCCATTCGACCCCATCAAACAACGCCCAATCTCCCTAAAAGTCTCCGAATACGACGGATCAAATTTCAATCTGTCAAGCATATTTTCAGGAATCGCAATAATTATAATAGTACAGGATGCTGTCCTGTTGACTAATCCTTCAAAAGCAGAAAAAAACTTCACCATGTAAGGATTTGATGTCGTAAAAAATTTTGATTTATATGCAATCAGATAAGCAATTGATGATGTATCATTTTTCATTCGGCAGACACGAAATGATGGTATCGGGTATGTATCTTTGGAGAATGCAATTGTACTATCACAGTGAAGCAGTCTGTCATACCAATACCCTGATACTTCTTTACCCTGACGTTGCATTTCGTACCATCCGGTATAAATATACCACTTATGACCTGTCTGATTGATCACGGAATACTTGTGCTCAATATCGGCTGATGGAAGCGAGTCGAATCCTGGAAAAACAGGGTTTTTAGTGATAGTAATATCAGATAAATTGAATTGAGATATACCTTTTGGAATTACAATGTCAGGTGAAATTCTCCAAAAGTAAGAAAATAATGCACCTGTGATCAGTATCGGGAAAAGATACAATAGTTTTTTACGGTGTACTATTTCAAAATCTGATAAAACCGGTTTGAATTCATTTTTTTGAGAGTGTTTAGTTAATGCAGAAAGAAGAAATGCAGTTAGAAACAATAATGCCAAACCAATAAAGAAGCCGGAGCTTGTATAAAGCAGGTTCTTTGGACCATGAGAAAAAACTGTTTGATTGTAGTTAAAAAGGATGAGCAATAAAACTCTTATACTGTTGGCAAAAAGCGATATCGGAATTGATAAACCAATAAGTAGCGATGATGCCCACCAGTTTCGTTGTGTAAGAACCGCCAGAGGAATTGCAAGTGCAAAAAGCGATATAAGATGGTTAATTCCACTGCACTCATCAGCAACATTTAATATCATTGCTGGTAACCGGATATATGTTTCGGAAACAAATGTCAAAAAACCAAATTTATTTGCTAAAAATACCGCTATGATTGCAGTTGTATGCCTGTAAAAGGGGGTCAGTATTTCAAAAATGCCTTCAACTGCCGATGAGGTAAAACACAAATAAGCAAGTGGCCAAAAGAGCCTTTTAAAAAGTGAGAATCCACCAATGTAAATTACTATACCCCAAATCCCAGTGATTAGTGCCCCTTCAGAAAGTACTAATGTTGATGTCGACGAACCGATAAACAATAGTAGAAATGATATAAGAAGTACTGATGTTCCCACTGGAATATTTGGTTTGATGGGTACATCAAAGTAGTGTTCTTTACGTGACCAGATAATGAACATCGCGATTATTAAAATTAAAATATGCCAGCTTAAACCGCGCTCAAGTATCGCTTCAAAACTTTTAAAATAAGCAAGAGTGAAGCAGAGTAGTATGCCCGAAGCAAATAAAAGAGGCTTTCTAGCAATCACTTTCAAGTATATGCCCTCTATGAGGATTGAGAACGTTTACTGATTCTGGCATTATTGTAGTAGTAACTGTAATACTTTTTTGGAACATCATCCTCACACATGTTGAGTACGGAACCAATAACTTTCTTTTCAATCATAGGATAATCTTTATGGATAATTTTCCTCAGTTTAACAACATTTGTAGTACCTGACCGGATAACAAACAGGTATTTAGAGACAATATTACTTAGAATTGCAGAATCTGCAGTTACTCCGATTGGAGGTGTGTCGAATATCACAAAATAGTTATTTTCCTGCAACTCTTTTTTTAGTTCTGCAAGTGCTGCACATTGAAGCAACTTTTGAGGGTTGTCAGATAGTTGGCCCGCAGGGATTATTGATAGATTTGGAATGGTAGTCTGCTGTAGTGGTAATTGAATAGTGATAGGTTGCCCTTTGATCTTTTCGAAGAGGTAATCTGACAGACCAGGTGATTTTTTAACATTAAGTATTTTATGTGCAACACCTCTTCGAAGATCACAATCAATCAAAACTGTTTTAACTCCATATTCTGCAAATGATATTGCAAGATTGGCCGCAACGGTAGATTTCCCCTCATTCATTTCAAGGCTTGTGACGACCATACTTTTGTCCGGATTGTCATAATAATCAAGTTGTATTTTAGTAGTTAGCGATCTGAATAATTCAATTGCACTTGCAGGTTGAAGATCCGGTGTATTGATAAGTATTTCACCCTCATAAGGCTGTATTTGCTTAGACTTTTCTGTTTTAGGCATTGTTATTTTTGGAATCGACTCAAGAAACCTGTATGGCAATAGTTTGGTAAGTTCCTGTTCTGATCTTGCTGTTTTGTCAATAATGTCAAATCCGATTGCCGGGCCAATGCCGAATAATAATGTACAGACAAGAACAATCCCAAGACATTGCAGATACTGCTGCTGTTTTGACGGTGGAAATGGTTGTAGTGCATATTCCATTACATAGTACTCTGAATTCTCCACCGAAACGGATACTTTTGCTTCATTGTAGCGAGTGAGAATTTTTGAGTAAATATCATTATCAATTTCCTGTTTTTTCTGTAATTCAGCAAGTTGTAATTCCTGAGAAGGCAACCCATGTAATTTAGATGTAATTTTTTGCATGGACATATTTCGTTCCGCAATAGTTCTTTTTTGTTGCGCAATATAGGTGTCAAGAGCCTGCAGTGCACGACTGTTTATTGCATTCATCCTGGTTTCAATTTCTGAAAATATCGGGTGTGATTTAGCATAGTTGTTAAGTGCACTCTCTTTTTCTGCGATAACCTGAGTAAGGTTCGATTGCAGTGATGGTGCGGCAATATTCCCTCTTATTTGAAGGAAAACGATTATTTCATTGAGTATCGGGACTTTTTCATCAGATGGTGCTTTCTTCCATTTGTCCTTTAGTGTCTGTGCATCCTCAATGTTTGCATTTGATTCATAGGAGCCGGTTTCAAGTGCAATTAACTCGGCCATCGACTGTTGGGTACCTTGACTTAACCCGACCGAAGGGTTTTGAGCTAAAAATGCTTTAAGGGTACTTTTTGAAAGAGACGATTGCTGTTCAGCAATACCTAATTGACGTTCAAGTTCTTCAAGCGTTTTACTCATCCGCTTCTTTTTATTCTCAAGATTCTGAGCAATGAAAAGATCTGACATGGAATTGACAACTTGTGTTATCAACGGGTAATCAGTACCTTCCAGCGATAATGTTATATAATAACGATCTTGTTGAAAATTGGGATTTATAACTTTAAGCCTTCCAAGAATCCGATCAATAGCAAATCGGGGTGCAAGAACTGAAAATGTAAAACTCTGAGGTTCCTTCAGGAATACTTCTGCAAACTTCAGGTACATACCCTGAACAGACAGTCGTTGAAGAGTTGAAATTGTCCCGCTTTCTATCACCTTTCCCTTGATTCCAGCTGCCTGGTTTGTAAAAAGCAGTGTGTAATTATTGATGTTCTTTTTGTCAATTTTGAACTCGTACAAACCTACTGCCGCTGTTGAGTCAACAGATACAGAGTCAAATATATCATATCGGGAGTGATCTGAAATAACTAACTGTAAAGATAAATTGTTTACAATCTTGTAAATAAAACCTCTATTATAAAAAAGACGTTCGTTATTCTGACCCGATATAGAAAAATCGTCCATGTTTCTTTTTTTGGGATTATCAAGACCAATAATGGTGGTGACAGTCAGAGGTGGTCTTTTAAGAAGCCCCATTTTCAAAACGATAAGACCTGACACTATAGCAGCTAATGGTGCAACTATAATGATATAAAGCCGCCATTTCCAAAATAGCCGGGCATAATGGCGGATATAATAAATAAAGTCGATATCTTTTAACGAAGTTTGTTGATGCATCATTGAATTAGTCGTCATTTTGTATCAATCTGTAAGTTTGGTATGCGGTCATTGCTGTCAATGCTGTTGATAGTGTAAAGGTTAGAATAGGCATGATATCCTGACGGAACACATCCCAGAAAAGAACCTTTGGTTTTACTGTAACACATAACTGATCACCGGATTTAAAACCCATATTTGTAAGGGATGTTCCTGATTGGAACGGCGCAATAACATTGTCTGATACAATTGTACCGTTACGTTCCCACCGGAGCTTTTTCAATCCATCTTCTCTGGCAACTCCACCAGCCATCTGTACTGCGTCCCAAAGCGTGCTTCTTGGTTCAATCCAATAAAGCCCCGGCCGATAAAAGCCGCCAAAAAAAGAAACCCGCATATAGGGTGTAACATTGATATTAGGAAAACGCAGATAATCAGAGTACTCTTTTTTGAGTAGATTTATAAAATCCTCACGGGACTTATTTCTAAGTGAAACAAGACCAAGAATTGGGAGGTTAACATTGTACTCATTATCAATGTGGTAAAAACCATTAAGAAACAATGCCGAATCAGGATAAACCGAAATTTTTATCGCTTCACCCGGATTAAAAATTACTGTAGCGTCTTTTTTTACAACAACAGCAGAATCACGAACAGGTTGTTGCTGGGCAAAAGAAACTGCAACAACGGTCACAAGTAAAATCAGAAATTGTCGTGCCATCATTACCTATCCTATACTAAATATCTGGTGAGAAAACGAACGATTATAGCAACAATAATTTACCACAGAAAGTTTAAAAGGACACAGAGAATACAAAAGTATACGATACCTGTCAATCACACCTTTATAGTGATCTTAAAATCAGCTTACTATGCTTACCCTCAAACATTCAGCTAATTGTATTTCACCCTTTACTCTGCATTTTATGCATTTCTGTAGTTAAAAGATCTTCAAAAAACAAAATACATTTTTTCGTATTGGAAAGAAATGATAATTCTGATTTTTTTGAAGAATTGGGGGATGAGGGAAGTGACAAGTGACGGGTGACGCGTAACGAGTAGGAATGGAAGAGGTGACGAGTGACATGTGACACGTAACGCGTACGAATGATGAAGTAGCACGAAACATCCAAAGCCCGCAGGGCTTCTTAAAACCCGTCACTCGTTACGAGTCACTCGTCACCTCTCCATCTAACACGATCTGAAATATCGTAACCGTTTCTCAAAAGTGTCAAGTTTGATCTCTTTAAGCAGGGTACGTAATTTCAGCGGTCCAATTTTGAACTTTTTATATTCGTTTGACTGCAGTATTGACAGAAGCTTGAAAAAACTACATGGACCATGTTTTGCAATAACCTTGAGAATGCAATCAATTGGATCATTTATCGCATCGCATAGTGGTGATTCTACATCCGGGTACACCTGGATTTGTGTGTTCGGAGTTATCTGGTGGCGATCAGTCGATTTTGCTGATGTTGTAACGTTAATTTCTGAATAGATGGATTCCAGGCATTCTGTCACAGATGGAAATGTTTGAATCATTAAGTGAAGCTGCAGAGAATCGAATACCTGTTGAAGGTCCGGTTGAAAGCCGGTTAGAAAAAGAGTCCGGCGTTCATCCTTGAGTTGCTTTTGTTCTGCAATAAAAAGTCCCCAACCAGCACTACTGATAATTGAAACATCTTTCATATCAAGGATCAAAAAAGTATGCTGCTGCTTATTGGCGTGTAATGAGTTTTTAAGGCTGGGTATTGTAGATTGCAACATATTTCCAGTAAGTTTAAAGATGACTATCGAGTGTGATGTGTATTGAATATTGATTCGGATTGAAAGGTCATTTGAATACACCGGTTTAGGTTCAAGCATTTTATCGTTACTGCATTTTCCCGGAAGTGCATGAATAAGGCCATTTTTATTGCTATCTGGATCAAGACTGTCCGTTTTGCTGGTTTTTGTCATGATGGTCGCTCCTTAAGAGACCTCTCCCCCCGGCCCCCTCTCCCATAGGAGAGGGGGAGAAGAATTTCTTGATTCCCCCCCCCCTCGCTCTTTGGGAGAGGGGGGCAGGGGGGAGAGGTCTCTTCTATTATAAAACACAACCACAAAAAAATCGAGACTACTATTTCAATTTTTATCACTCGTTACCAGTCTCACGTCACTTGTCACTTTTTTCATCATCCTCGAAACCTATTTACATAAAAAGTGCGTTAAAATATATTCAGTTAGAATTTGATTCTGTACAACATGATCAGGTGTTCATTGCGGTTTTTCCGTTTGGAGGGTACTAAATGCTGTTGTATACAAAAATTGTGTTTGCTTTGACCATTAGTGTGCTACTTGTCTCCTGCGATATTGGTAAAAGTCCCGAAAAACTCTTTGGTGAAGCATCTGAAGAGATTAAAAAGGGTAAAGTAACATCTGCGTATAAACTGTTGAAAAAGGCCGCAGAAAAAGAACCAAAAAATGTCAAATATTCATGGGCTGCTGCATCGACGGCACCAAATCAGAATGCAGCGTTTATCCATACAAAAGCCGCATGGGACAATGGACTCAGAAATCCACTTGTTCTGTCAAAGCTTGCTGCTGTTGCATTCCATACATCAAAAGAACAAAAGCTTGACTATGCGCTCAGCCTTTACAAAGAATTACCGGATAGTTCACGTTCGATTGAATTCCGTGGTGATATTTTCGGCCAGTTCATGAAATTCGATTCCGCACTTGCAGTTTATAAAGCTGTCGAGCAGACAAATCCGACACCGGAAATTGCAAATAAGATTGCGTTTACATTAGAAAAAGCTGGCAAGCCTGATGCA
>CAYMGX010000020.1:0-4551 GCA_964390065.1 uncultured Fibrobacter sp.
TGTGCTGAAAATGGATAACCAGAGAATTGAGAAGGTCAAGGTTGAACTGATGGATACATCCAGTACTGATACAGAGGAAGCATTCTAAATCAAGCAGATAAACCGCTTTAATAGTCAATCTGTTACCAAAAGCTAAAAGAGTTGTATGAGTTTTTTTAAAGACTAATCAACTATCGTAGCCTGTTTCATTTTTTTTTCCTATATTAAAATATTATGGTTGATAGAGAAAAGAACAATAACGTTCTGGTCTCTGTTTTTAAACATTGCAACAGATCGGTCAACGCTATGAGAAAACTACTCATTACGGCAATTCTGATTTTCACGGCGTGCTTTCAGATTCACGCAAGTCTTTCTCTTTCCGAAATCAGGACGGCATCAAATAATGTTCTGGTTGTGTACTTCAAAAGCAATACTGTTACCAGCAATGAAGTTGATGTCACGAAAGCATCATGGAAGATCAATGGTACTGAACCACTCAATATCTATCGTTTTGTCACAGAAGCCAGCCGGGCGGATCATTTTATCTACCTTGAAACTTCACAACTTGTCAATGGAACAGAATACAAAATCCAGAGTCCTCATGGAGATACTACAATAACCTTTGATGATCATACTACTTTTTGTGAAGCAATTAAAACCAATCAGGGTGCATACAGCACCTTATCAAAATCCAATAATGCACTGTTTGCAATCTGGCTTGGTACAGGCGGGAGTAAATCGATTACCGGAACACTCCCTGAATATGAAGTGTTTGAACAACATACCGGAAAAGTTGTGGCAACCGGAACGCTTGTCAAGAATGGCAGTGATGCCACATCGGGTGATTCCACCTATAAAATAGATCTGGCCAAAGTTCCTGAAGGCGGTCCTTATAAAATTGCAGTTAAAGGTTATGGTTGTTCATACCCCTTCGGAATCGGCGCTGCTTTCTCAAAACGTCTGGCATATATTACGTTCAGAGGTCAGTATTATCAGCGCTGCGGCTGCCCTATTCAAAAACCATATATGCTTGACGTTAGAGCTACTCCATGTCATACGACTATCTATGATACTGATGGTCCTATCGGTGAAGCAAATATCGTTGTATCCGGATCTGAACCTACATTCAAATGTTATGGCGGTTATCATGATGCCGGTGATGCTGACAGACGTGCGTACCACATTTCAAATCCTATTGTAAACCTGATGTTTTTTGAAACATTTCCAGAACTTTTTACTGATGGCCAGTATAATATTCCCGATAAGTTCGATGATAATTATGCCATAATTGGCAAAGGTAATGGAATACCTGATATCGTTGATGAAGCAGAATGGGGTACTTTAATTTGGGAATATTTACAAAACGATGATGGCAGCATTCATTGGGGAACAGAAACAAAAGGATACCCGGATCCGTTTGACAGTCCTCTTGACAAAGATACAAAGAAATATGGTACGGTCCTCACTGATACAAGACCTGCTGCTGTTGCAGCCGGACTATTTTTACATCTTGCAAGAATTATGCAGCCTTATAATCCAGAACGGGCCGAAAAGCTTGCAGAACGTGCTCAAAAATCATTCACCTTTATCTCAGGTAAAATGGCTAATCCGGAGAAGCTTTACTATTATATACAAAAGTATCTGTATGATGGTGATGAGGCGGCGCATGAACAGGTGAAAGCACTTAAATCGGCTGTTGACAATTACAAAAAGAATGTAACTGTGACATTAGGCTATTCTCTTAATGATACTGCGTTTGACAATGCCGGTTATATTATGTCCTATATCCTTGAAAAGAAGCGACCTGTTGATCAGACCGTTGTGGAATATTTTACAAACGCATTAAAAAATGCTGCTGATGCAAATATTACAGAGCTCAAGAAACATGTTTATCCAGTTGGAAACAATCCGGTTGGTACATCATGGGGGCATAATGTGCGTCAGCCGTTATATGCAACCGCTCCTTTACTATACTGGAAATTGACAAAAGAGCAACAGTACATTGATGCAGCCTGTGACTTATTGAATTACACGCTTGGTTTAAATCCTCTTGGACTCAGCTATACCACCGGAATAGGCTTCAAACAGGTACAGAATCCTCATGACCGGGAAAGTGCCTATACTACCGGCAAGGGATGGGGCAATAAGCCGGGCATCACCGTATTCGGTCCTGGCATAAAACATAGCGTTTCAGGAGACCCGACAACCCTTCTGGTACCATCATTTACAAGTCTTCCAGTTGAACGTCAGTACCAGGACAACAGAGATCTTATCGCAATGAATGAGTTTACCATTTTTGAAACAATGACTCACTACGCGATATATACTGTGTTGGCACAGGGTGGTACATGGGATGAATCAAAAGATCCATTCAAAACACAGCAGGAGGTAGGAGTCCGCAGTACGTCCGGTACAATAATTAAAAGCGGTATTTCTTATTCTGTTAATAATAAGACCCTTACTATAAACCTTGATACTAAAAAGAAATCACCGGTTACTGTCGATTTTTATACGATCAGTGGTCAGTCAGTACAACGTTTTAAAATCAGGAAACTCTCTGAAGGGGCTCACACTATCCCGGTTTCATTGACAAAGTTGAAATCAGGAACGTACATGTGCAAAATTACAAGTCAGGATGATGCTGTTTCTGGTGTAATTACTATCTCAAAATAGTTTTTTTGTAACGATGCTACTCAATACTACAATCGGTGTCGGTATCGTAATGATATCGGCACTTTTTTATCTGCTTGTGCGATCTGATCAACCATATTTGTGGCATTGTGGACAATCATTATACCATTATATAATTCATCGTTATGGTAATGGTTTATGCCAATTGCGGTATCGTGCGCAATTGGTTTAACCATACATATCAATAACAATAACCACCGTCGTGGGGACAAACCTTGTGCATGCCCTGTCCACCCCACCCCGATACGAAACGAACCACCATTATATTTCCTATGATAATTACCGGAATAATGATTTTTCTACTTTTTTAATAACTATCCCGTGCATTATAATTAAAATTGGAATCTCTTTAGCAAAAGTGTAAAAAATGACCCTTAATTATTTACATAAAGGAAATAGTAGTATGAAACGACTGTTATGGATATTCTATGCAGTGCCTCTTTTCGCCTACGACTCACCGTCAATTGGTGATCTTCAGGTGTTTCCTTCAGATAATCCCTGGAACTGGGATATTTCATCATACGATGTACATCCAAACAGCGCAGCGTACATCAATACAGTTGGATCATCACGAGGGCTTCATGCGGATTTTGGAACTGTCTGGAATGGAGTTCCAAACGGGATTCCGTATGTAACGGTGTCCGGTAGTACTCCTTTTGTAAATGTAACATTTACTGACTACGGTGATGAAAGTGATGCCGGTCCATACCGGATACCGCTTGATGCACCTATTGAAGGAGGGAGTCAATCAAGCGGTGATCGTCATGTGATAGCAATAGACACAAGTAATAAAATTCTCTATGAATTATACTCATCATTCCCGAAAATATCATTTTGGAACGCAGCATCAGGGGCAATTTATAACCTTAAAATAAACGATCATCACCCCTTGACTTATACATCAGCGGATGCAGCCGGACTCCCTATATTTCCCGGGCTTGTCCGTTATGAAGAAGTTATTGTCAAAAAGGAAATAACTCACGCGATCAGGATGACCGTGCAGTTATCACAAAAAGCATTTATTTTCCCGGCCCGTCACTACGCAAGCAGTTCTACCGATCCTGCCCGGCCGCCAATGGGATTACGGTTTCGCCTGAAGTCAGGTTTCGATATTTCGTCATTTTCTCCTGAGGTACAGGTAATCCTTAAAGCGTTCAAAAAACATGGATTAATCGTGGCTGATAATGGCTCAAACTGGTATATATCAGGTGCACCGGACAGTCGCTGGAATGATGATAATCTAAGTGAGTTATCACGTGTCAAAGGAAGTGATTTTGAGGCGATAACAACCGTCGATGCATCGGGAAACCCGATATATCCAACATCAGCAGTCAAACAGTCAGTTAACTCTCTAAAGTCAATAAAAACAACCAGCAGGAATCAATCGTCATTTGACATTCGTGGACGACAGATCACTATCACACCTAAACATCATCTTTTACAGGGTTTTAGCGGCCGACAATCTGCACATTAAACAATAATTAATTGAAGTGAGGTGATGTAAAAGAAGGATTTGCTCCTTTGCTTTGCCCTGATTGTTGTAATGAATTTTTTTTCACGTTTTCATTCCAGCAGAAAGCTTGTTACCCATCCAGCACAAGGAAACAGACAGTCCTTTTTTAGCCTCGGCGAAATAGCAATACGTTTGTTTCTGAACTGTAAAGTGTAAATTTTTTCGACACAGCATTTAAGTTTTTACAAGGTGTATCAGATATCTTCATAATAAGATTATTTTTTAATGGCACACTTATTGCTAAATTTATTGCAGGAGTTGTTAAATTCATCTTTAGAAAAGTGAGTGTCTATGAACAAATTGTTATGCAGCATCCTACTCGCGACATCTGTAAGCTTTGCAGGTCTTATCAGTACGACAGATGTTAC